>JAYUVI010000455.1:0-2189 GCA_043754135.1 Bdellovibrionales bacterium
TTCGAAAACGAAGGAGTAGGTTTACTCGATGGCTGAATGGGAGAAGCGTTCAAAAAAAACTGATGATGTCGTGTACTTCAGTACGGTCAATGACCTCAACGCTTTCAAAACTCCGCTCGTTTATTTGTGGGACATCGATAAAACTTATCTCGATACTAAGTTCGAAACTATGCGGGGCTTGCTTCGCACGGCCACCGAAAAAGCCAATCAGAAAAAAAATATTCCCGGCTCAGCGCAACTGGTTTCGACGATTAAAGAGGGTTGGAAAAAACGCAATGGCTCAGGGCCATTCCCAATATTTTTTATTACGGCTTCACCACCGCAGATGGAGCGCAAGCTACGCGAAAAATTGGAACTCGATGGCGTCACCCCGATGGGAATTTTTTGCAAAGACAATTTGGCCAATTTGCGACCACGACGCTTTTGGCGATTGAACAAACATGTGGGATACAAGCTGCAGTCGCTATTGCAGATGCGCGTTCTGCTGCAAGAAAATGTGCACATCATTATGTTTGGTGATGATGGAGAATCGGACGCCATTATTTATTCGCTTTTCTCAGATATTTGCGCGCGCCGGCTCGACACATCGGAGTTACGCAAAATTTTAAATGCGTTGTACGTGCTCGACGCACAAGTGGATACAATTTTTCACCTGCAAGAGCAAATCCCCAATCATGACCCTGTCGAAAAAATTTATATCAACTTGGTCGACGATACTGATGCCGATTATTATTTGAAATTTGGCCGGCGCACTTTGCCCACCGCCAATAGTTTTCAGGCGGCGCTCGATTTGTGCCAAGATGACCGTTTAGATTTTGAGCATGTTTTATTTATCGCCACTAGTCTGATTCAGCAATACGGCTACACCAAAGAAGAAATTGAAAAGAGCCTTGATGATATGATTCGGCGAGAAAAACTGGGCGCGCCGTTGTGTGAAAAGCTGATTCCGTTTTTGATTGAGCACGAGCTTCTCTCGCCCGACTTTACGCCATCTGTGCCGCCGAAAGCCGTACAAGAGACTCGCGGCAATACTGTTATTGGTTTAGAGGGTACGTTTGACCCATGGGTGCCGGATCGTATTGATTACTTGCATGATTATCGGTGATGCCGGCTGGCGCAACCTCAACGGGCACGAACGCCGCTAGACTTTTGGGTAAAATTTTAACGCCCAACTTTTCAGCACGTTGTTGCACGTACTCCTCACCATGACGAGAAGTCACTAAAATAGCACACGCTCCTATACCGGCTTCAGTAATAACATCAAGACCACTTAACTTTTCACCAATATATTCATAGTCGATAAAATAATAGCCCACCAAAGTGGAGTCTGTTTTTCTCCAATTAAAAAATTCTTGGGGTGAATAGAAACGTAAATGTCTCAGATGTCCACTGTGGGTGCCGTCGCGAGTAGCAAACCGATCGGCCCAAATGTCATGAATAGTAGGATCATCATCGATTGAAATAAATGTGTCCCCTTCTTTCAAACTGATTTTTTCAAGAAACCACAATGGTGACGGTGCGCGGGGCAACGTAATGGTCACTATTGTGCCGGCACCCACGCGTGACTGCACACTCAATTGGCCCCCAGCTTTTTCGACTGTCAGTCTTGCGTGGTAAAGACCGAGACCCGTGCCGCTGCCTGTACCGGCTTTGCCGAAAGAACTACCGGCTCGTCCTAATAGCGGCAATATTTCTTCGGGAATACCGCGTCCATCGTCACTGACTGCGATCAAAACTTTGTCCTTATTCAAACGCACCGCAATTTTTATATGACCTGAAGAGATAATTGACTCAATGCTATTGTTGACCAAATTAGAGATCGTACGTGAAAGTTCAACCGCATCGATATTCACAAACGAACCGTACGATTGGTTAAAATCCCCGTGTATGTCAACATCGGGCCTGTCAGCAAATTGCGTACGTTTTTCGCTCACGATTCGATCAACCAATGAATCCAGCATGACTGTACTCAGAGAGCCACCAACCGGTATCGGTTCAGATGACGTCGTCATTGCATTAATATTTAAAAGACCATTGGCGATATCTGTTATTCTCTGCACTACGTTACGCATAAGCAATCGCTGATCTTCTGGTAAAGCATGCGCACTTTTCATTACCACGCTTAGCGCTGAGAGTGGTGAACGTATATCGTGGGCGACTTGTTTTGCCACCGATGAAACTTTCAAGTC
>JAYUVI010000456.1:0-2282 GCA_043754135.1 Bdellovibrionales bacterium
CGTACCAGCAATTTTATCAACCCTTTCAAACTGCAGATATAGGCCGGCTAGACAATTACACCGAAGAATCTTTTTACCGAGACCTCTATAACGATGAATATGGCGAATTAAAAGATGTTGCCATTCGTTTAAAACTGAACTCGCAGTTGCTTCGCGATTTTCCAAATTGGTATAACTTATTTTCAAGTTCGCATTCGCTAGCTGAAGTTATAAAAATGTATGCAACTCCTTGAGTATGTTTATGTTCGGTAACGAGTGCTGCTTTGCGTTTTTAAAATTCAGCGTAAAGATGATGTTTAGGCGAATGAATAACTAGAGGATTTGGGTTGTGGAAATCTTAGCTATCGATTTTGTTTCTGAATTTTCAACAGTTCAGCCTTTAATTCCTGAATCCCACCGCGCGAATCGATATTTTTTGGAGCAAGGTAGTCAACTATATGAGAAATAAATCTCTCGGTTCGATACCCCTCTTTAAAAACAATTAACTCAACCTTAAGTTCCTTGGGTAGTTTTGAGCCACTGAGGAGAATTGCCCTTTCTTTAAACGCGCCGTCTTTAGCAGTTTGCGACTTAGCAGGGGTTTCTTTTTCAGTAATATATCCGTTGTTATCTGCAAAGGGCGAATCATTCAAGAATACTATAACTGTTGCACCCTGAATGGGCTGTTTTGAATCCCAATCAATGATTTTCCCACTGACATCAAAATATCGATGTGGCCACTTCGTAGCAACGGCTGGATTTTCAAAAAGTATCATCGACAAAACAATAAAAGCCAGAAATTTTTCCATTTGAAAAGAATGACACTGGCAGAAGGCAATGTACAGAAGTGCCTTTAAACCAAATCTCAACGGCCACTCGGCAGTCACCAAAGCACTGAATTTAAGCCCCTCACCACCAGTAGTAGGCTTCAGTCATCAACCCGCTTATACTCAGCATCTATAACCGGTCCCGTCGACGCCGAAGTGGTTGTTCTTGTGCTTGTAAAGACTGTGCGGATGGGTGGGCCGTAACGCACGCGCCGAGTGACGACGTATTTTTCGCCTGATTCACCTGAGATCGCGACGAACCAACTGATCATCACGAGCACAGGGTTTGTCTGCCAATAACTAAAAGTCGCAAGTACCGCCACTAAAAGCCGTGGGGCGAAAAAGAAACTTAACCACCACAATAACCCGCCAGAAGCGACACTTGAGAAAAGTAGAGTGAGGCGGGGGAAGAAAGAAATAAAAATTAAAAAGAAGAGCCCGTGGTGATTCCAAAAATTTTCACTACCGAATTGAAAATCGGAGAAATTCATTAGCAAAGTCGCGGTGCCGACGAGAGCCAAAAAAATCATCAAAAACTGACCTAAAGTTCGCATGCCCAATCTCTTACACGTAATTTTCGTGACCGTCGACTGGAAGAATTATAGATTTGCCTACTTGGAGTACACTCATGCCGACTCATACGCCATCTCAAGCCACTACAGAAAATAAACCTGGCACCACGACAGAAACTAAAACCAATTCAACGTCAGAAACACGCCCGCAGAAATGGAAAAGAATTCTGCTGCTCGCTTGGCCGCTCATTGTGGCCAATAGTTTTTGGAACATTCAACTCACTGTCGATCGCATTTTGCTGGGCCAATTTTCGACCGATGCGCTCGGTGCCGCCATGGCGGTCATGGGAGTTTTCTGGGTGCCCATGGCACTCATACAACAAACGGCGGCTTATTCGATGACCTTCGTAGCGCAATATTACGGCGCCAAACAACTTGATAAAATCGGCCCGGCCATGTGGCATGCGGTTTACCTCAGTATTGCCGGCGGGATGATTTTTCTCCTCTTCATTCCGCTCGCGCCTTTTTTATTTAAGCTGATCAATCACTCCCCCAACGTGCAGCCTATCGAGACACTCTACTTTCAATCGCTGTGTTATTCCGCCTTACCTACAGCCATTATGGCGGCTGTGAGCGGCTTCTATACTGGCCTCGGGCAAAGTCAAAAAGTCATGTGGATCAACGGCGTCGGTGTCGCTGCCAATATGATTCTTGCTTACGCGTTTATTTTTGGTCACTTTGGTTTACCAGCTATGGGAGTGGCCGGCGCCGGTTACGCGACTTCAATTGCCAATTTCATAGCCGCGATTTACGCCATTTATTCAGTTTTTAATTATGACAAAAACGATAAATATGGTTTGCGAAAAGGCTTTGCGTTGAGCACCGACCTCGTTCGCCGTTACATTCGCTACGGTCTGCCCAGTGGCCTGCAATGGGCGTTTGAAGGTTTGGCCTTCACCGTATT
>JAYUVI010000457.1:0-6698 GCA_043754135.1 Bdellovibrionales bacterium
TAAAAATTTACGAGCGTTCACCAAACTTTAATTTCTCGCGCAACAAATCAAAATAATTCTGACCCGGCTGGCGCAAAATATAATGGTCGCAATCGGCACGGGTGATCACGACTTCATCGCCGGCTTTTAAATCGCCGCCATTTTGGCCGTCAACAGTCAGAAACGCGCGCTGCTTTTTATTTAACAAACGAAACGTCAGAGTTTGATCGTCAGGAAAAATAATCGGCCTATGCGTGAGTGAGTGTGGGCAAATCGGTGTCATCACAAACGAACGCACGTAAGGGTGCAAAATGGGTCCACCTGCAGCCAAGTTGTACGCCGTTGAACCGGTCGGGGTGGCCACTAAAATGCCATCGGCTTTAACTTCGCCGACCAGGTGATTTTCAGAGTGAATAGCGATGTTGATCAGCTGACTAAAAGGACCACGCTCAATCACCACGTCATTCAATGCTTTCGACTCAATAAACATTTTACCTTCGCGCATGACTTTAATGTTGATCATCGAGCGCGGGCGTTTATCCATTTTATTTTCGAGAGTCATGGCAACTGAGGCATAAAGATCTTCTTTTCGGTTCTCTGTCAGAAAACCGAGCGAACCCATGTTAATCCCCAAGATTGGCGCTTTGTGGCCCGCTAACATGCGTACACCTTGCAGATAAGTGCCATCGCCGCCCAATACAATCACCAAATCGACGCTGCGAATTTGCGTGTCTTTTAACTTCTTGACGTCACCGCTGATTTTTTGCTGCGGGTGACTGAACACATTGAGATCTTTTTTCTTTAACCAGCCCGCTAACTCTTGCGCATACTTTGTGGCGGAGGGAGATTCAGGGCGAAACACCACCACCACATTGTTAAAAGTATCTTTGGTGCTGTGGCGTTCGTGACTCGCAGACTTTTTCTTCATATTAAACCATCTCGACGTAAAAGCGCGTTGGGGTCGGGCTCGCGCCCACGAAATTTTTTGTAAAGCTCCATGGGGTGTTCAGTTCCGCCACGAGCCAAAATATTTTCTTTAAACTTACGTGCGGTCTCTTTATCAAAAAGTCCGCGCTCTTTAAAAAATTCAAACGCATCAGCATCGAGCACCTCAGCCCATTTGTACGAGTAATAACCGGCCGAATAACCACCGGCGAACACGTGGCTGAAGCTGCATGAAAGACACGTGCCAGCCACTTTGGGCAATACACGCAATCCCTGCAAAATGTTTTCTTCGAATTCCGCCGGGTTCTGAATCTGCGCCGCCGGGGTCGTATGCCAAGCCATATCGAGTAAAGAGAAAGTCGTTTGGCGCAAAGACATGTAACCGGCCATAAATTTCGAACTGTCTTTTATTTTCTTAGCGAGTCCAACCGGCATTAGCTCACCCGTTTGGTAATGGCGGGCAAATAAATGTAAGCCTTCGATTTCAAGAGCCCAGTTCTCCATAATCTGCGAGGGGAGCTCAACAAAATCCCAATACACATTGTTGCCTGAAAGCGAACGGTACTTACATTGTGAAAGCAGACTGTGCAAAGCATGACCAAATTCGTGAAACAAGGTCTCGACTTCATCAAAAGTAATAAGTGAAGGTTTGTCAGGCATCGGCTTTGTGAAATTACAAACGATAGCGGCATGAGGTCTGTGCACTTCGCCGTGAACCAAGCCTTGATCGAAGTAGTTCGTCATCCATGCGCCACCGTTTTTGGTCTCACGTGGGAAAAAGTCGGTATAAAACAATCCGATAAACGAAGAATCGCCTTTCGCATACACTTCAAAAACGCGCACGTCTTCGTGGTAAACGGGGTAATCGCTTGTTGGGCGAAATTCGAGATCATACAAGCGGCGCGCGTGTTCAAATGCGCCTTCGATCACGTTTTCCAATTTAAAGTAAGGTCGCAACTCTTCGGCGTTGAACTTAAAAAGATTTTCTTTCAAACGTTCAGACCAATAAGAAAAATCCCAAGCCATAAGGTCTGCCGGCCCACCATTTTTAACTGCAAACTCTCGAACGCGGGCCACATCGGCTTGGGCGGCTTGCATCGAGGCCTGCTTTAAGCGATCTAAAAAAACCATGACACGCTCAGGTGTTTCAGCCATGCGCTTTTCTAAAGTGAATTCGGCATGGTTTTTATAACCCAAAAGCTGCGCGCGCTTTTCACGCAATTCTAAAATGCGCACGACGTTTTTCTGGTTATCAAACTTGTCATTGAAGGCGCGTGAACCAAAAGCGCGATACAATTTTTCGCGTGAAGCTTGGTGCTCACCGTATTGCATGAACGCCAAATAGCTCGGGGCGTGCAGAGTAAAAAGCCACGAACCTTCAGCCAGCCCTTTCTCTTTAGCCGCTTGGGCCGCTGCCGCCACGCTTGAATCCGGCAAGCCCGCGAGGTCAGCGCGATTAGTGATAATCATCTGATAATCGTTTGTCGCCTTCAAAACGTTTTCTGAAAACGACGGGCCGAGCTTTGACAATTCAGCGTCGATCCCGCGCAATTCTTCTTTTTGCGCCATATTTAACAAAGCGCCATTGCGGGCAAAATTCGAATAGTATTTTTCAAGCAGCATCGCATCTTCGGTCGAAAGCTTGGGTTTTTGCTCATGCACCTGACGTATGCGGGCAAAAAGCTGATCGTCGAGCAGAATATCGCTGCTGTAATTCGCAAGCAGGGGACCAATCTCTTGCGCGAGCTTTTGCAATCCTTCGCTCGTGTTGGCGCCCAGTTGATTAAAAAACACATTCGACACCAAGTCGACGTCTTCGCCCGCACTTTCTAAAGCCAAGATGGTGTTTTCAAATGTGGGGTTGGCCGGATTAGTCTTTATCGCTGCCATTTGCGCAGTGGCCAAAGCAATCGCCTCTTTCAGTCGCGGCAAATAAAGATCTTCGCGCAACCGATCGAAGGGGATCGCATGATGTTTTAAAGAAGAAAATTTTAAGGGGTGAGAATCAGAATGTGTAAACGCCATACAAATTTATATGGCGTCAGTCGGGGTTGGATCAACCTTTATTGAAAACAAATACCTGCATTCACGTTCGCATAGCCGCCGCCGAAGTTCATACCGACGTTAAAACCTGCGCCGCCGAAACGGTTGCAATTGCAACCACCGAAACTTTGCATACACCCCATAGCTTGATATCCGCTATACATACCGCCGAAGGTCGACGGGCTGCCGTAGCCTTGCTGTTGCATGTAAGGTAAGAAACCCGATTGTACGCACATGATGCTGCTGTTGAAACCGTACATCGGAACAGGCGTAAAACCAGGAGCGCAAAGGCCTTGGCCGAAACCTTGTACAAAGTTGTAATTATATTGGCCGCCAAAGCTATTGCCGTAACCGTTACCATTTCCGTAGCCATTGCCATAACCGTTACCATAACCATTGCCGTAGCCATTTGAGTGATTACAATAGCTCACGTTTTCAGGGCGACCTGTCATGATATTGCGGCAAATTCCGCTACCATCAAGTTGGTAGTTACCACCACCATAACCATTGCCATAACCGTTGCCATAGCCATTTTGGTAGGGGTCGTTATTGTTATTATTTTTGTCTTTGCTGCAGCCTACGATGAGCGTGAAACCAATCATCAAGACCGCAATTATCGTTTTCTTCATAAGCCTCTCCTTAAACCTTGCGACTTCTTAAGAAGACATGAAAAAAACGGGCCACAATTTATCGCCATAAACTATTGATACGACGTGGTAAGCCCTTAAAAATAGAGCCAAAAATTGAAATCAGTGCCGTTAATTGGCACAATTTCAATATCACTGGTTGTATTTTGGTGAAGGAGGCTGCATGCGAGCTATCGTTTTATTCGTTTTCACATTGGGTTTTTCGGTGAGTTGGGCGGCTATAGACCGCATGCAGGCCTTAGATGTCAAAAAACATATCTATATTGAAAATGGCACCGTGGTTGGCGGTGAGGCTGGCCGTACCTTCAGTTTGCTGGATGTGCGCCGGATGCCCGCCAGTAAAGATAAAATCGAGCGTATCTTTTTCGATTTAGGCGATGAGGCCGGTAAGCCGCTCAAAAATCGTGTCAGTTATTTTCAAGTCACCGTTGAGAAAAATAACCCACGTGTGGTGATTGATCTTTCGCAGATGCTGGGTTCAGACATCGATTTTGCCAAGCTTAAAAAAGTCTTCGCCAAGTCGCCTTACGTGCGTGAAGCGCGTATCAATTATGACCCCATCGATACCACAATTACAGTGCAATTAATTTTGAAAAAACCGATGCAGGTTGAAGCTTTTAAACTGGTCGCAAAAGATCGCCCGAGCCGTTTGGTTGTAGATTTAAAAGAAAAACTTTAGGGGTTGATGATGTCGCATAAGCGAAGAAATGGTGCACGTCGAAATTTTGATGCCCGTTGGGTGGCCAGTTTATTTTGCTTCGCCATTTTGTTTTTTATTCCCGCGGCAGAAGCCCGAGTTTTTAGCTATGCCGATAGCTGGTTGGCGGCTTATCTTCGGGGTAGTGTTGGCATGTCATCTCTCAACGATAAAGCTTACGCTGATACCGTTGGCACCGACATCGCATTCAAAGATGGCGTCGATTACAATTTTGGTGGGGAAATTGGTCTGGCCGTACTTTTATCTGAAACTCTGACTCTGCGCTTAGGTGTAGAGGGGCTCGGAGCATTAACTGCGCGTGATGAAGGCCAAGACCCTAATGTGGTAGCTGGGAATGTTGAGTCGGTCAGTCATGTGAGCGTGTTCAACCCCATGGCCACTGCTGAATATGTTTACCATAGCATTGGGGGGTTACGCCTGTTTACTATGGCCGGCATTGGCTATGCCACTGTGAAAGTGTCGAATGAATACACATTAGCTTCGGGCATGCCGGCGCTTTACAGCTATTCAGGCAATAACCCCTACAAAGAGTCGTGGGAGTCCTCGCCGATCATCTCTTGGCAAATCGGCACTGGATTGGAATATTCGTTCATGAGTAATGTGACGATTAATCTCGATGTCGGTTGGCGGTTTTTAGAAGCCACTAAGTTCACTCATAAGAGCGCGCAGGAAGTTATTCGCGGGAACGCCGCGACGACTGTCAAAGCTGGCGGCACTGTTCGAGACAATGCCGACAGGGCCGTCCAGCTCGACTTGGGCGGGGTGTTCGCTGGTGTAATGTTTAAATTTTATATACCTAATTTTAATTAATACTTTCAAGTACCGAATTTGAAATGCTCGTCACCATTAGTAAAGCGAATCAATCAGCTCTTTATATTTCAGATCACAAAACTTGCGTTTTACTTTTAGGCTCGGTGTGAGTTCGCCCGATTCAATGGTGAAGTCGTTGGGTAAAATGGCAAATTTTTTGATCGATTCGAAACTGGCGAGTTGTGTGTTGGCGTTGGCCACGGCATCGCGAATGAGATTGTAGGTTTCGGGTTCTTGGGCTTTATTGAGCAACTGGGGCCCTAGGGTCACCAGCGCAATAATGTATTTTTTCTGATCGCCGTGAATCAGTACATTTGAAACGTACTGGCTTTGCTTTAAAGCATTTTCTAACTTTTGCGGGGCCACGTACTTACCGCCAGCCGTTTTAATTAAATCCTTTTTGCGATCGGTGATCACTAAATAACCGTCTTGATCGAGGTGGCCGATATCGCCCGTGCAAAAATAACCGTCTTTGAAGACCTCGTCTGTGGCATTTTTATTTTTATAATATTCGCGCATCACTTTTTTCGACTTCAGAAGAATTTCGCCATCTTCAGCAATGCGAACATCAACGTCAGCTAACGGCCGCCCAACAGTGCCGAATTTATAATTGAGGGGAGTGTTAAAGCTTACACCGGCAGTGGTTTCAGTCAGGCCGTAGCCTTCGCAGATCAAAATACCAATGCCATGGAAAAAGCGAATGATCTCTGAGCTCAAAGGCGCGCCACCAGACACTGCAAAACGCAACCGCCCGCCGAAAGATTTGGTTATTTGATTAAACACTAATTTTTTTGCCACTTCATGTTCGAGGGAAAGTAGTAAACCCGGCGAGCGCTTGGCTTGTAACGCTTCGCTGACACTTTTACCTATAACGAGAGCTTTTTCAAAAACTTTTCGTTTCATCTGATGGTTTTCTATTTGCGCAAGAATACCGGCGTAGATTTTTTCAAAAATGCGAGGCACGGCGATTAAGAAAGTGGGCCTGATTTCTTTGAGATTTTGCTTAATGCGGTCGATACTTTCAGCAAAAGCCAAAGTGAAACCTGTAAAAACGCTGCCCCAGGCTTCAACACGACCTAACACATGGGAGTAAGGCAAAAACGTGAGTGAGATATCGCTGGCTGTGACCGTCACCACGCTAAAAACATCGATCAGCTCACTCATGATTTGCTCGTGCGTGAGAACCACGCCTTTTGGGCGCCCGGTGGTGCCAGAAGTGTACAGCACAGTGGCCATATCGCCCATTTTCAGTGATTTAATTTTTTCGACAAACTCTCGAGGTGATTCTTTTAAAAACTCGCGGCCGGTTTTGAGTACGTCTGCCCAATTGAGAACTTGGCTGTTCTGCACATTTTCGCTGTCGAGTATGATAATGTGACGCACTTTCGTACAAGTTTTACTCACCCTTTGCCATTTTTGTAGCTGCTCCAGGTTTTCGAGAATCACGATTTGGGCTTCTGAGTTATTCAGAATAAATTCGACATCTTCTTCTAAATTATTCGGGTAAATCGGTACGGTGACTCCGCCCACGCCCATGATGGCGAGGTCGGCGATTA
>JAYUVI010000458.1:0-6496 GCA_043754135.1 Bdellovibrionales bacterium
GCGCGAATAAAGCCACGTTCAAAATCGGAGTGAATAACGCCAGCCGCGCCGGGGGCTTTGGTGCCTCTTTTAATGGTCCAAGCTCGCACTTCTTTTTCGCCCGCGGTGAAATAAGTAATCAAGCTCAATAATTTATAGGCCTCGCGAATCAAGCGGCTTAAGCCAGGCTCATCCATACCGAGTGACTGAATAAATTCAGTACGTTCCTCTACAGGCAATTGTGAAATTTCAGCTTCAATGGCGCTGCAAATCGAAATGCATTGGTTGTTCTCGGTTTTCGCATGGGCTTCGACCTGTTTAACCCAAGCGCTGGGCTCGCCGGCGGAGTACTCAGCTTCAGCCACGTTACAAACATAAAGGACCGGTTTGACCGTTAAAAGATGCAAGTCTTTCATAAATGGTTCTTCGGCTTCGGTCACTTCGACAGAGCGGGCAGGCAAACTGTTGTTCAAAGCCTCCCATATTCTCTTGGTAAGGCCATATTCAATTTTCAACTGCACGTCGCTGGTCGACTTGGCGGTTTTTTCTATACGTTTTAATTTTTTATCAACGCTATCGAGGTCCGCTAAAATCAGCTCAGTGTTGATCGTGCCGATGTCGCGAAGGGGGTCTACTGAACCGGCCACGTGAATCACGTTAGAATCTTCAAAACAGCGCACTACGTGCAAAATGGCATCGGTTTCGCGAATGTTAGCTAAAAATTGATTGCCCAAACCTTCGCCCTTAGATGCGCCAGCCACAAGCCCGGCGATGTCGACAAACTCCATAACAGTGGGCACTTGTTTTTGCGGTTTTACAAAATCAGAAATCTTTTTCAGGCGAACATCGGGCACAGTTACCACGCCGACATTCGGGTCGATGGTGCAGAAAGGGTAATTAGCGGCTTCGGCTTTAGCGCTGGTGAGCGCATTAAAAAGAGTGCTTTTACCAACGTTGGGTAAACCCACAATGCCTACTTTTAATCCCATAACTTAACCTCAAATCACTTTCAGCACCCACTTGAGGTGCACTAAAAAAGCCTTAAGCACACTAGTTGTACTTGTTCTGCGCTTTCGTGAAACCTTCTTCGACAAAATCTAAAACGGCATCGCAAGCTTGCCCAATAAAATCAGAGAGCGCTACCCCTTGCTCAGTGGAAAAGTTTTGTAAGACGAAATCAGCCACCTCCATTTGCGGTATGGTCGGGCGACCGACACCTAAGCGCAGTCGCGCGTAGTCGGAGCCGATTTTCTCATGAATATTGCGAATACCGTTGTGGCCACCGTGGCTGCGATTCTTCTGTAACTTAATTTTCGCAAAAGGGATGTCCACTTCATCGTGCACTACTAAAACATTTTCCAGCGGCACTTTATAGTAAGCCATGAGTGGTTGTACGGCCTCGCCCGAAAGATTCATAAAAGTTTGCGGCGCTACCAAAATCACATCTTGGTCAGCGAACTTGCCTTTGCCGCTCAACGCTTTAAAATCGTCCGTTTGCAATGAGATGCGCAGGTGTTCAGCCAGTGCATCGATCACCAAAAAACCGATATTATGTCGAGTGAGTTTGTATTTAACGCCAGGGTTACCAAGACCAACAATTAAAAACATGGTGTGGTGAACCTCTTAAGAAGCGGCTTTAGTGAAAGCAAAAGCCGCTAACTGATTACTTCTTCTTCTCGTCTTTTTTCGCGCCAGCTGCAGGGGCCGCACCAGCTTTTGCGTCAGCAGCAGGAGCTGCTGCACCCGCTGCGCCAGGAGCTGCCGCCGCTGCACCGTCAGCCGCAACCGCGCCTTCAGCCGTAGCTGCAACAACAGGAGCTGCCTTTTCTTCTTCAACCACAGACACTGTACAAATAGTTTCCGTTGGTAATGTGAGAAGTTTTACATCAGCAGGCATAACGAGCTCAGATGCGTGAATAGAATCACCAACACCCAAGTGTGTAACATCAATGGAAACGAATGCAGGAATGTTTGTGGGCAAACACTCAACTTCGACTTCGCGTTTAACGGTATTGAGTACGCCGCCTTCTTTAGTACCGACGGCTTTGCCATCAAAACGAATTTCGATGAATACGCGAACAGATTTTGTTAAATCGAGAGCGAAAAGATCAAGATGCACCGGGCGACGTGATGTCGGGTGAATATCAACCGCTTTTTTCAAAACTTTTAAGCCATTCAATTGTGAATCTTTTGATTTCAAAACGAAGATCGTGTTTTCGTATTTTGATTTCGCGAATTTCACCACTTCGCTTTCACGCAAAGAAATGCTCACGTTCTTAATTTTCGGGCCATAAACTACGGCTGGAACTTGTTTGTCTCTGCGCAAACCTCGTGAGAAGTGTTTACCGATTGTGCGGGTTTCAACATTAAATTCGAATTCGCTCATAATATCCTCCGTGCCGCAGCACTTTTCTCATCTACTTTATCAATCAAACAACGCACTTACGCTATCGTGTGAATTAATTCTCTTAATGGCTTCGGCCACTACTGGCGCCATTGAAACAACTTCAAACTTTCCGCTCGCTACGGCTTCAGGCCGCAAAGGAATGGTGTCTGTAACCCATACTCTTTCAACTCCACTTTCTTTGAGACGCGAAACAGCGGGGCCTGAAAGAACAGGGTGTGTGGCAACGGCGAAGACACGTTTTGCATCATTCTTGAGTAAGCTGTCAACTGCCTGAGTCAAAGTCCCCGCGGTATCAATCATATCATCGAGAATAATGGCGGTTTTACCGGACACATCACCAACGAGGTTAACCGATTCGACCTTGTTAGGGCCCGAACGGCGCTTATCGATAATGGCAATCGAGCAGCCAATGCGTTTAGCAAAGGCACGAACACGCTCAACGCCCCCAGCATCGGGACTGACGGCCACGTATTCATCACCAGTACCCATACGCTCCCGCCATTCGCGAGCCAGAGTGGGAATGGCAAATAAATGATCCACCGGCCCGTCAAAAAACCCCTGAATCTGTGAGGAGTGAAGATCAACTGAAATCAAACGATTGGCGCCAGCAGTCTTCAAAAGATCAGCAATACACTTGGCGGAAATTGGCGCACGCGGAGCTACCTTACGATCTTGTCGGGCATAACCGTAGTAAGGTATCACTGCCGAAACGTCGGTGGCCGACGCCCTTCGCAAGGCATCAAGGATCATGAAAAGCTCCATGTAGCTTTCGTTCACCGGCGGACAAGTGCTCTGAATCACAAAGGTATTTGCTCCTCGTACACTTTCATGAATTTCAACCTGTACTTCGCCATCAGCGAAGCGGCCGAATTTACAGTGCCCGAGCTCAACACCGGCGTGCTCGGCAACTTTTTTCGCAAATTCCGGGTTGGTGTTACCCGAAAAGATTTTTAAATTGGCCATGCGTGGGTTTTAACGAAAAACGATAGTGTTGTCTATGAAAGATAGACGCTGTGCTGCTACCACAAGTGTGTCCGTACCTTTGCGCCTTTGCGCGTATTTGCGAGACTTATTGACGAGTGCAGAGTGAATTTTCAATAATGGGTGATGGCACTTGAAGTGATAGAAAAAAAAGATTGGTCGTACGTTCCGGCTCCGGGTCGGCTTGATGCTTTTAATTTTGATCTTACAAAATCAGAGCTCGAAGCCTTAGCGGCTAAGGCTAAGCAGATCGCGATCGATGTCTCGAGTGCTCATTTTGTTAGTATTCCGATGATTAAATTTATTGATTCACTGGCACGAGATATGGTTCGCCGTGGTGGGCGTTTGGCTTTAGTCGGCCCCACTGAAAAGTTAAAACGTCGAATTGATACTTTTGCATCGCTTGACCCCTTGACGCTTTATTCGCGCGCCAATTGGAATGCGCTTGTCGATAGCGCAGAAAAATTTCAATATCGTCAACAACCTTGACAGTTTGGACCCTATAAATAGGCGCGCAACGCTCGCAATGCCTCGTCTTTCGTCGAAAACAGGAGCTTTGAATTTTATATGGGTGAATCGCCGCCAAAGAGAAAAGGCTAAAGGTCACCATGCCGGGCGAGGGTTTTTCGGGACGAGCTTAACGCTGTAATCTGACGACCTTAGTGCCGTAACCTGCAGTATTGGCCCAAACCTTTGAATATTGTTATTAACTTAAGGGTGAGGCATTGCTTAAGCGCAGCAATTGGCCCACGATTTTCAAATCATTTTTTACTTTTCTCATGCCGATATAAGCAGCATACTGGGGCAATAGTGAGGTTTTTTATGTTATCACGAATCAACTGGCTTAATAGTTCATTTTTAATTTTGTCACCAATTCTCGTGGCCGTATTCTTACCGCTCCATGTGTATTATGTGGGGTGGGATTGGCGGCTCTTCGCGATGCTGGTTTTTTATTTCTTAGCGACGGGCATTTCAATTACTGGCGGTTATCACCGACTGTTTGCGCATCGTAGTTATGAGGCGCGCTGGGGCCTTAAGCTTTTTTATCTGATCTTTGCTCCGGCGGCACTCGAGGGCTCGGCACTCAAATGGTGCAGTGACCACCGTCGTCACCACAAACACACAGATACTGAAGAAGATCCTCACAATATTAAACGTGGTTTTTTCTTTGCGCACATGGGTTGGGTGTTTTTTAAAGACAATCCGAAGTACGCCGATCTAAAAGCGCCTGACCTTAAAGCCGACCTGCTCGTGGCGTGGCAAGATCGTCACTGTTTTGCTATCGCGATTTTTGTTGGCTTTTTCGCACCGACAATGGTTGGTCTTTATTTAGGTTCGCCTTGGGGCGGTTTGCTTTATGGCACGCTGACACGCGTGCTTTTGACTCATCACACGACATTTTTTATAAATTCCCTCTGCCATATGTGGGGCAGTCAGCCGTATGGCGATCGTACTACGGCTCGCGATAATTTTATCATGGCGTTTCTCACTCATGGGGAGGGTTATCATAATTTTCACCACCGTTTTGAAGGTGACTATCGTAATGGCGTGAGATGGTACCAGTGGGACCCGACTAAATGGTGGATCAAAACTCTTTCTTTTGTGGGCATGGCTAAAAATCTGCGTCAGGTTTCTGAAATCGATATTATAAAAGCGCGAGTCCAGGCCGTTGAGAAAAAGCTGATCAAGCTTGGCTTTTACGACTCACATATGCAGGAGCTGCGTTTGAAAATTGATGAAGCGCAAAAGCGCATGGTGCACATGCGTCGCCGTTATGAAGAGCTGAAGCAAGAGATTTCAAATCAAAAAGATGAGACGATCGCCCAGATTAAAGTCGAGATTAAATTGGCAAAACGCGAACTCAAATCGGTGCTCGCTCAGTGGAATGATATAAGTCGAGTCCGACTTGCTATGGCCGCGGGCTGAGCGACATAATGGGCTTATGAGTACAAATGGTAATGCAAATGACGATGGCAACAAGGGTGTAAAACCGAAAACATCCATTGCCTTGAAAGTGGCCGCCGATATTATGACCAAAAAGCCGGTGGTCTTTCATTCGTCCATGACCATCGAAGAAGCCGCGCAAAATTTTCTTGAACATAATTATTCTTCGGCCCCTGTGCTGAATAGCGCGGGACAAATTCTCGGCATTCTTGACGAGTTTTCTTTAATTAAGATTAAATTAATTCAGCATCTCGAAGAAACAGGTCGCGATAAGCTGGCTTTTCATGTCGATTCTTTACAGCAACCTGCATTTGTAAAAGAGCACACGCCGCTACTTGAAGTTGTGCGCGACATGATGAAGGCGCCTTCGCATCGTTTGCTAGTGGTGAATAATGCCGAGTCTTTACTTGGTATTATCAGCCCGAAAGATGTATTGCTTTATGTGGCGGGCGAGCGCCGTCGCTCGCGAGATTTGAAAGCTGAGCTTGAGAAAACGAAAAATGATTTAGAAAAAACTTTGAAAGAGCTCGCGACGACGAAGAGCAAACTCGATATTTACCAAGATATGGTGATGGAAAACCCCACGATGATTCACTCTGTGGATCAAAATGGTAAAATCATCATGGCAAATAAAAAAATGCATTTAGAGTTGGGATATGAAAATGGCGAGCTCGTGGGCAAAACGATTTTTGAGCTTTACGCTCAAGCTGTTCACCCCGAGGCTGTCAGTGGATTAAAGAAAATTATAAAAGAGGGTAAGCATCAAAATACTTTCACGACGATGCTGAAAAAGAACGGTAATAAAGTTCGTACCGATATTGCGAGCACGGCACTTTACGATGACGGTGGTCAGTTTATCGGAACAATTTCAGTGTCACGCCCAGTCGATGCCGATGTACTCTTGCGCGCTTTGCATGGTGTAATTTCTAAAGACGGTGAGAGCGGCAGTCGTTACAGCGCGATTCAAGATATGCTTGAAGACGAAAAGCGCGACACTGGCCAACCGGTGGAAGCATCTAAATTGACAGTGACGGAGCCTGTGGCGATATCTGTTGGCACTACGCCAGCGGCTCCGGCAGCAGCTAAAACAGTCACGCCGACTGTGGCTGACCCTGCTGCAGTAGCAGCGAAAACGGTTAACCCAGCCGCGGTAGCAGCGAAAACGGCTAAGCCTGCAACAACGGC
>JAYUVI010000459.1:0-2004 GCA_043754135.1 Bdellovibrionales bacterium
CGTCTCGGCGATTGGCCACGAAGGTGGCGATTTTGCATTCACCACTCGCATCGATAAAGTGGTCGCATGGGGTCGCAAAAACGCTTTATGGCCAATGCCTTACGGTACTGCTTGTTGCGGTATTGAACTGATGTCGGTGATGGGCCCGAAGTACGATCTCGCACGCTTCGGCGCTGAGGTTGTGCGGTTTTCCCCTCGTCAAGCGGACTTGCTTGTCGTTGCGGGTACGATTACAGAAAAAATGGCGCCGGTTATTTTGCGCATTTACCAACAGATGCTCGAGCCAAAATATGTTCTCTCGATGGGCGCGTGCGCTTCAAGCGGTGGCTTTTATCGCGCGTATCACGTTTTGCAGGGAGTAGATAAAATTATTCCAGTCGATGTGTATGTACCCGGTTGCCCGCCCACACCAGAAGCTGTGCTTGACGGTGTGATGTGCATTCAGAAAATGATTGAAGAGAATACGCCACGTCCGTGGAAAACGAGTTGGAAGGCAGGAGTATGGCGATGATGAATTCTTCTGCAAGCAATATTGAAAATTTGCGCGGTGATATTTCAGCGCGATTCCCGAATAACCAAGGTTTTCTTTATGAAAACTTAGTCGGTGCAAATGTATTAAGCGTACCTAAAGAACAAGTGGTGGGTGTGCTTCGCCATTTGAAAGATTCTGGCCGTTTTGATTTTCTTATGCACGTCGCCGCAGCTGATTACCCTGATCGTCAGCGCCGTTTCGATGTCGTTTATGAATTGTTCTCGTCGAAAAATTACGATCGCCTGCGTGTAAAAACACAAGTCGGCGAGAATGAGACTATCGACACCGCATGTTCGGTTTGGCGTTCAGCCAACTGGTTCGAGCGCGAGTGCTACGACATGTACGGCATTATTTTTAAAGGTCACCCGAACTTGACGCGTATTTTGGTGCACCATCAATTTGTTGGCTGGCCTTTGCGCAAAGATTACGATGCAAATAAGCAGCAACATTGCACCGACACTCTGCCCATCCATTTTGAAGATGAACCGAACTATCGCCCCGACCCGAATAAAGATTTGGTGCCGCTGAATATCGGCCCTTCTCACCCGGCCACTCACGGCACGTTGCGCGTGATGGTCGAACTCGACGGCGAAAAAGTGAAACGCGCCAATGTAGAATTGGGTTTCTTGCACCGCTGCTTTGAAAAAATGGCTGAGACTCATCCGTACAATCAGGTGATCCCTTACACCGATCGTTTAAATTACTGTTCGGCGCCAATGAACAACGTGGGTTATTGCAAAACCGTTGAGCGTTTATTGGGGGTTGAAATCCCGCCACGCTCGCAAGCGATGCGAATTGTTTTGTGTGAACTTTCACGCATCATCGATCATATTGTGTGCTTAGGCGCTAACGCTGTCGATTTAGGCGCACTAACCGGTTTCTTCCATTTGTTTCAATTTCGTGAACGCGTTTACTCGTTGTTTGAAAAGCTTTGCGGTGCCCGTTTAACTGTGGCTCTCACTCGCGTGGGCGGCATGGCACAAGATGCCCCTGAAGGTTGGTTCAACGAAGTGTTAAAATTTTGCAATGACATGACTGTCGGTGTGGATGAACTCGAGCGCATGTTAACCGGCAATAAAATCTGGATGCTGCGCACGCAGAACATTGGTGCGATTAAGCCTGATGAAGCGATTATGTGGGGTTATACGGGGCCTCTCCTGCGCGCGGCCGGGGTAAGTCTTGATTTGCGTAAGGCGCAACCTTACTACGGTTATGAACAACTCGATTTTGATGTGCCCGTCGGTACAACTGGGGATTGCTATGATCGTTACCTCGTGCGGGTGGCGGAGATGCGCCAGTCGATTAAAATTGTTCGTCAGCTCGCTAAAAACATGCCTGGCGGCGATTACACTATTCGCGACCGCAATATCGTTCTGCCCGAGAAAAAAGATGTTTACGGCAACATTGAAGGTCTGATGAATCATTTTATGCTCGTGATGAAAGGTCTGCGCCCGCCAAAAGGCGAAGTGTAT
>JAYUVI010000460.1:0-2095 GCA_043754135.1 Bdellovibrionales bacterium
AGCAAGTGGGCAAAGACAAGGGCATTGACCGCCAAGTGGTTATTGATGCCGTCATTCAAGGTATGCTCGTAGCCGCCCGAAAAAAATGGGGTACTTACCGCGATATCGAAGCGCAATACAACGAAGAGTCAGGCGAAGTTGAACTTTATGAATTTAAAGAGGTAGTGAAAGACGAAGATTTCGTAGATGAAGAAATCGAGATCAAGCACACGGACTCACTTTCACTCGACCCTGAGGCCCAAATCGGCGATTCAATCGGTAACAAGTTAGAGTCAAACGACCTTGGTCGAATTGCGGCGCAGACAGCGAAGCAGATTATCACTCAGCGTGTGCGCGATGCTGAACGCGAAATAATTTTCAGTGAATTTGAGCAGCGCAAAGGTGAAATCGCCTCGGGTATCGCTCGTCGCGTAGAAAGAGGCGCGATCGTTGTGGATTTGGGTCGTACTGAAGCCTACATCCCGCCGCGAGAGCAAATCCCCGGTGAGCAGTATAAACCCGGCGATCGTATTCAAGGTTATATTTCTGATGTGCGACAAACGACGCGTGGACCACAGATTATCATGTCACGAGCTGATGAACGTTACTTGATGAAACTTTTTGAAATCGAAGTACCCGAAATTTATGATGGCATCGTGCAAATCATGGCTGCTGCTCGTGAACCAGGCCAACGTGCGAAAGTGGCCGTGCAATCAAAAGACCCTTCAGTTGACCCGGTAGGCGCTTGCGTGGGCATGAAAGGCTCACGCGTACAAAACATCGTACAAGAGTTGCGTGGAGAGAAAATTGATATCGTGAATTGGGAAGAAGACTCAACTCGCTTCGTTTGTAACGCTCTTGCTCCAGCGGAAATTTCAAAAGTTTTTGTGGATGAAGCCAATAAAGCGATGGAAGTCGTCGTACCTGATCACCAATTGAGTTTGGCGATCGGTCGTAAAGGTCAGAACGTGCGTTTGGCTGCGAAACTTTCGGGTTGGAAATTGGATATTGTTTCTGAGAGTTCATCATCAATGCGTACAGCAGAAGCGATTTTCAATCTTATGCTGGTGCCCAATATGTCTGAAACTATGGCGCAAAATATTTATCAATCAGGTTTCAATTCAGTGCAGGCTTTGGCAGCGGCTGAGTTTGAAGATGTGATGAATATTCCGGGCTATGATACTGAAGACAAAGCCAAAAAGCTGATCGGCGATGCCGCAGCTCTTATCGAGCAGTATAAAGCTGAGGGTAAAGAGCTGCCGACCGCTCCGAAAGCGCAAACTGCGGAAGCCGTTTCGCCAAGTGGTGGTTCTGCGAAATCACAAGCTGAAGAGCGCTTGAAAGAAGAGCTCGAGCAATTGAAAAGCCAAGAATCTGCGCCGGCCTCTGAGACTGGTTCAGAAGGCAATTAAGAGAGATCGCGTTTCGTGTAGTAAAAAGAAAAAGGTGAAGATTTGAATCAAATTAAAGTTTTTGAATTTGCAAAAGAGATGGGCATCGAAACAATTTCGCTGATGGATAAAATCCGCGAGTGGAAGTTGCCGATCAAGAGTCACATGGCGCCACTTGATGAAGACATGATTGCGGCGATTAAAGATCGTTTGCAAGAAGAGGTAGCGGCTAAAAGCGACAAGAAAAAAGCCAAGTCGGCGGCGGGTGCTGTCAAAAAAGCGGCTGCAAAGAAAACAGATGCCCCGACTGAAACAGTCGCAGCAAAAGCGACAACCAAAGCTGCACCAAAAGCCGTAGTGAAGAAAGCCGACGAGAAATCTGAAGAAGTAGAGCCCACAGCGGATGACGTTGAAGTTAAAGTCGTTGCCAAAAAAGAGCCGGCAAAAAAAGAAGTGGCGAAAAAAGCAGCAGCGTTGCCTGCAAAGAAAAAAATCGAAGCGCCACCCCCAATGCCTGATAAAAAGGGCGGTGGTATAATTCGCCGAAAAGCTGGTGACATCGCGGCTGCGCAACAAGCTGCAGCCGAAGAAGCAGCCGCCTTAGAACGTGCTGAGGCTGAAGGAATCGCACTTGCGGAACAAGTGGCTGGGGAAGCTCGCAGTGCCGATGGTGCCGCCGCTGAATCACCTAAAGAAGCTCCAAAGTTAGAGGTTAATAAACGTCG
>JAYUVI010000461.1:0-2587 GCA_043754135.1 Bdellovibrionales bacterium
ACAGCACCGAAAAACAGACCTAAGAAACTGGAGATAAAACCTAAGAACGCCCATTTACCAACAAACTTGGGCGGTGCCTTAAATTTGGGAATGAGCGTAATCAGCAAAATAAAAACACCGAGAGCAATGTTGTAAACACGTTCATCTAAACGCACCACATAGAACGAACCTAAAATCGAACCCGCCACGATACCCAATAGATTTTCGATCACAATTCTATAAATGATCGCGCTTCTCAAAAACCAAGCTCGCGTCGAATTGCTGCCAATTTGAATTAACCCATGGAGAGGTATAAGAACTTCCATCTTCATATACTGGGCCATTACAGCGAGCAGTAATGTACCACCAATCATGCCCACAGCGGCCGATACAACGGCCGTACCAAATGCCGTGGCCCAAATGATGTAATAATAATTTTCTATTTGCATCTCGTCACTAGTTTGCCTTCAAAGTTTATTGCTGCTTTTCATGTACATAAATCACATGCTCTCGCATGGCCACTTGTTCGACGATGCCCCAAGTTTTGCTAGGGACCAAATCTCGATCGCGCCTTTTACTACGCTTTTGTACGTCGATGGATAAACATGAAAGTTTTTGGGCAGGCAGTAAAGCCTTAGAACTATGATTACAATTAATCTGCAAAAATCCAGTTTCATTAGCGGTGATCGGCAATACCGCTTGCATCAAATACAACCCCTGTGGCGCGTGTTTCTTGGCCTCCAGCCACATTTGATCAGTAGCTACAAGATGCACAAAAATTTTTTGCCCGCTCGTCACTGCGGCACTCACTTTCTGCCAATCCAGCGGTTGCGCTTGTAACGATAATGACCGCAAGCCTTCTTGCTCAAAAATGACATCGAACCTTTGTTTTTTTTCGTACATAGTCGCCAATAAACCCCGCCAAACCTCATCGTAACCGCGCAAAAACGGGGAGCTACCTACAATCACCAGATTTTCACTGTGAAACTCTTGCCAAAAACGACGATAAACGACAGCGCCAATTTGCAGATTATTTTTAAATTCAGTGGGGTTCATTACACGTACAGGTGCTGGGTCTTTTGGTAAATTCCCTTGAAAAACAAAACGTAAGGCTCCGACAGTAAAAACGACGGCTATAAACACCCACATCCAGATAATTTTCATGACTCGACCACCGCGCACTCCATGGGTTGTCACTGACCGCAACCTTTGCTATTCTGCTACTTGAACAACCGGACTTGATCTTATTAGACAGGTACCACCTATGCAGGCAACACAAAACGCGGTCACGCGAACATATGAAAAACGCCCTTACCTGATTGTGGGCGGCGGCCGATTGGCCCGTCACTTCTCCCATTACTTAAATTTACTGCAGATCCCTCACTACAATTGGTCACGTCAAAAAGATGCGCTTGAAAATTTACGTAGTTTAAGTGCGGCCAGTGACCGTGTGTTACTGGCCGTTTCTGATGGAGCACTTGAAGGCTTTGTGCGTGAACATGGCTATTTGCTTGAAAACCGTTTAGTGCATTTTTCTGGAGCCCTCAGTTTTGGTTTTGCTCACAGTGCACACCCTGCGAATACTTTTGGCCTCGAACTTTACAGCGATGATATTTACAAAAACACTCCGTTTATTCTTGAAACGGGTCGGGCTGACTTTGCCGATGTTTTACCGGGTTTACCTAATCCCTATTTTTATTTACGTGCAGAGAAAAAGGTTCTGTACCACGCGCTTTGCTGTTTTGGCGCCAACTTCACCACCATGCTTTGGCAAAATACGCTGGCTCTTTTTGCGCAAGATTTAGACTTGCCGGCGTCAACGCTGCACCCGTTGATGAATCAGATTATTAAGAATGTTCAGAATACTCCCGCAACGGCACTGACAGGCCCCATCGTTCGTGGGGATTTGCAAACGGTCTCACGGCATATAGAAGTTTTACGTGAACCAGAGAGAAAGCTGTATCAAGCTTTTTTAGAATACCATGAAAGTAGAGGCCCGAAATGAATGTTTTCGATTTTAAAGATAAAAAATTAAAAGGCGAAAGAATAAGTGTCGTCACTTGCTACGATTACACTAGCGCACGCATCGTAAGTACGACTTCGATCGATGCCGTGTTGGTGGGCGATAGCCTTGCCATGACAATGTATGGAGAATCGAGCACCCTACCCGCGACTATCGAACAAATGGTTTTGCACACGGCCGCGGTTGTCAAAGGCGCGCCGAAAAAATTTATTATAGGTGATTTGCCGTTTTTGTCTTATCGCAAATCTTTGACCGAGAACATGAACGCAGTCGGTGCGCTAATGCGCGCGGGAGCACACGCCGTAAAACTTGAGGGCGTCGCCGGCAACGAAGCTTTGATTGAGCACATTGTCGCTTCAGGCGTGCCGGTTATGGGTCACTTGGGTTTGACGCCGCAATCAGTGAATCAACTGGGCGGGTATCGCGTGCAGGGGCGCGAGCGCAATCAAGCCGAGGCTATTACAGCGGGATCAAAAGAACTTGAAAAACGCGGCTGCTTTGCGATCGTACTCGAGTGTGTACCAAGCCCGCTCGCGAGTGAAATTTCAAAACTGTTAAGCATACCCACAATTGGTATTGGCGCTG
>JAYUVI010000462.1:0-5266 GCA_043754135.1 Bdellovibrionales bacterium
CTTCGGGCTCGACGTCTTCACTTCTTCTTCTTTTGGCTCGAGATTTTCATCGAACGTTAAGAAAATTTGAAGTTGTTCCTTCATAATCTTCGAACCTAATGAAACTGCTTCTTCAGGCTTCAAAGACCCATCTGTCCACACTTCAAGCTCAAGAGCGTCGTAATCTGTACGCTGACCCACACGGGCGTTTGCAATCGAGTAGTTCACTCGACGAATTGGGCTGTGCAAAGAATCAACAGCAATAAAACCAACACCTAGTTCTTTTTTAATGCTTTCAGCTTCAACATAACCACGCCCGTATTTCACAACAATTTCAGCTTCGAAATTAGCATCTTTTCCAAGAGTCGCAATATGCTGCTCAGGGTTCAACACCATGATTTGGTCATTGGCTTGAATATCACCAGCAGTCACAATGCCTGGGCCTTTTTTGCTAATGCGAAGAGTCTTCACTTCTGAATCAAATTGCTTAAAGCGAACCTGTTTCAAGTTCAAAACGATATCAGTTACATCTTCAAGGACATCATGCACGGTGCTGAATTCATGCAACACGCCATCAATTTTCACCGCGCTTACTGCCGAACCCATCATTGAGCTCAAAAGAATGCGGCGAAGTGAATTACCAAGAGTGACGCCGTAACCTCTTTCAAGCGGGCGAACAGTGAAACGACCATAGGTGTCTGACAAAGTGTCTTTGTCGACTTCAAAACCCTTTGGGCGGATCAAATCTCTCCAAAATTTATAATAGTGCTGCTGCATGTTTTCTCCTCAAAAATGTTAAATACGACGACGTTTAGGTGGGCGGCATCCGTTGTGTGGCACTGGGGTTAGATCTCTCAGTGCTGTAATACGAATACCCATGTTAGCCAATGCACGAACAGCGGGTTCACGACCAGCGCCCGGACCGTTGATAATCACTTCAACAGTTTTAATTCCGCATTCCATAGCTTTGCGACCAGCATCTTCTGCCGCCACTTGCGCTGCGAATGGAGTGCCTTTACGACTACCTTTAAAACCTTGCAAGCCTGCTGACGACCACGCAAGTGCACCACCAGAACCATCAGTAAATGTGACAATGGTGTTGCCGAAGCTCGATTGAATGTAACAACGACCTGTCGGCACATTACGTTTTGCTTTTTTCTTAGGAGCTGCTTTTTCGGTAGCAGCTGGTTGTTGCTGTTCAGCCATTTTTTAGACTTCCTTTATACAACTTGTTTTTTATTCGCTACGGTTTTTCTCGGGCCCTTGCGCGTGCGTGCGTTTGAACGTGTACGTTGACCACGAACTGGCAATCCCTTTTTGTGACGAAGACCACGATAACAACCTAAATCAATCAATCTTTTGATGTTCAACGAAACTTCTCGTCGCAAATCGCCTTCGATTTTGCCTTCGGTTTCGATCGCTGTACGCAAACGAAGAAGTTGATCATCGGTCAAACTGTCTGAACGTTGATTCAACTCGACACCAGCGGCTGCACAAATAGTGCGAGCTAATGGGCGACCAATTCCGTATATAGCCGTGAGCGCTATTTCCATTCTTTTATTTCTCGGTAAATCTACACCAACTAATCTCGCCATTTTTTCCTCTGAATATTTCTCTTAAAAATTAACCCTGACGTTGCTTGTGCTTTTTGTTTTCACAAATTACGCGCACAACACCTTTGCGCTTAATTACTTTGCACTTGTCACAAATTCTTTTTACTGACGCACGAACTTTCACAAAAACCTCTCTATAACTCTGATGATCACATAGCTATGAAATTACTAATTTTTATGGCTACAATTTGGCACGCACACTAACACTTTTCTTTTCTGGCCGTCACCATATTTTAATTTTTTACTATGTCTTCTACCCTCTTAAAAACTTGTTCTGTCGACCCCGTTCCATTTATTTCAATCAATTTACCCGACTTCTCGTAATAACCCTTAAGCGGTTGGGTGTACTCATCATAAACCTTAAGGCGAGTACCAATAGCCGCTTCTTTGTCATCGTCACGCTGGTACACATCTGCATCACCACAGTTATCGCAATTCTTGCCATTTTTAAGCGGCTTAAAGGCGACATGGTAGACAGCTCCACATTTACGACAAACTCGTCGACCCGATAAACGCTTCACCAATTCCGCCGTAGAAACCTCTAAAAACAGAGCATTATCTAACGACAGCTTCAATTCTCTCAACAAATGTCCTAACGCTTCGGCCTGGGCCACATTTCTTGGAAATCCGTCTAATATATACGGTTTTCCATTTAAGTTTCTGAGGCACTCGGCCACCATTCCAATAGTGACAGAATCCGGCACCAGCTGACCTTGATCGATGTACGCTTTGGCCTCAAGCCCAAGTACAGTCTTCTGTTTAATCGCGGCTCGAAAAAGGTCCCCGGTACTAATATGGGCCATTGCGAAACGCTCAACGAGAAGTGCTGACTGAGTTCCTTTACCAGAACCCGGCGCACCGAACAGGAGGATGTTCAATACTGAACCCTCCGGCTACGAAGTTTCACGCCTTTCAAAACACCTTCATATTTTGCTGTAATTAAATGCGATTGAATCTGTTGGCTGGTATCAAGTGCCACGCCTACGAGAATGAGAACCGTTGTGCCCCCGAAGTAAAATGGTAAATGTAAGACGTCAATAAGTAGCGACGGCATCACGCAAATCACACTCAAATAAATCGCACCCGCAACCGTAAGGCGATTCAACACGGTCATCAGGTAATCGGCTGTACTTTTGCCCGCACGAATACCTGGGATAAATCCACCCCACTTTTTGAGATTATCAGAAACTTCATTCGGGTCGAAGGCTAGTTCTGTATAAAAAAAGCAGAAAAACACAATCAAACTTACGAAAATAAGGTTGTAAATACCGCCCGAAGGCATTAGCGAATTCTGCAAATTGTTAAGCCAAGGTGTGTCCACAAATCGCGCCACTGTAGCTGGGAAGAGCAATAAGCTCGAAGCAAAAATAGGCGGGATCACATTGGCGAAATTGATTTTTAAAGGCAAATGACTAGCAGGGGTTTGCATCGCCTGACGACCTTGACCACGCTGTGAATACTGAATCGGAATTCGTCTTTGACCTACTTCCATAAAAATAATGAAGCTGATCACCGCAAACATACCTACAATAATTAAAAGTGCCACGAGTGCACTCATCTCGCCGCTTGAAACCATGCGAAACAAACTGACCGCTCCGTTGGGAATGCCGGCAGCAATGCCTGAGAAAATGATGATACTCGAACCGTTACCCACACCACGTTCGTTGATTTGCTCGCCCAGCCACATAATGAAGCTCGTACCGGCAGTGAGAGTCACAATCGTAACCAAATGAAATGATAACCATGAAAAACCAAAATAAGGCATTGTGACGATTGGTCGGCCATCTTGCGAGGGGCTATTCGCTAGCCATGAGGCCATCGCATAGCCTTGAATCACAGCCAAAACAATAGTTGCATATCGCGTGTACTGATTGATTTTTTTTCTGCCAGGCTCGCCTTCTTTTCTTAATTGCTCAAGATAAGGCACAGCCTTTTGTAAAAGTTGAAAAATAATTGATGCCGAAATGTACGGCATAATACCAAGAGCAAACACGCTGAATTTTTCAAGCGCGCCGCCGGTAAACGTATTGAAAAGTCCAAATAAACTACCGCTATGCGACTGAAAGAAGCTCAAAACTGCTGCGGCATCGACACCTGGCGTAGGCACGGCTACGCCGACTCGGTAAACGACAACCATGGCAATAGTAAAAAGAATACGCTGACTTAGCTCCGGTGGAATCGCCATCTTAGGTTGCGTCACAGATTAATAACCTCGATTTTGCCACCCGCTTTTTCAATTGCGGCTTTGGCCGTCTCGCTAAATTTGTGAGCTTGCACATTCAAACTTTTCGTCAAAGCACCCTTAGCTAAAATTTTCACCGGACCTGATTTAACCAGACCAGCCGATTTCAATGCTTCGATTGTAATTTCACCCGAAAGCTTCTCAATCGATGACAAATTCACAACCTCATAACGGGTTGTAAACATCGTATTTTTAAAACCAATTTTAGGGAAGCGACGATGCAAAGGCGTTTGACCACCTTCAAAACCGCGACGAATGTTACCGCTCTTACGCGCCTTTTGACCTTTATTACCTTTACCCGCACGACCACCCTGACCAGAACCGCGACCGCGACCCAATCTTTTAGTGTTACGAGTAGATCCTTTTTGCGGGAATAACGTTGCTAAGAGACTCATCTTACTTCTCCACTTTCACTTGCAATAAATGTTGAACCGCATAGATTTGACCACGATTCGCCGGATTATCTTTAATCAAAGATTCTGATTGTAAGCGGCCCAAACCTAAACAACGCACAGCTTCCCTTTGACGTTGTGTTGTGCCTGCCAAACCTCTTATCAATTTTACGCGAAATGATTTTGCCATAACTTAGCCCTCAAGTTTTGACGGACGACCATCCATCAACTGTGACAAACCCTGCAAAGTGGCGCGAACCGCATTACGTGGATTTGTTGTGCCTACACACTTAGTTAAAATATCTTTAATACCCAAAGATTCGAGAACCGCACGTACAGCACCACCGGCGATAACGCCTGTTCCTGGCTCAGCTGGCATCAAAATCACCTTTGCGGCACCAAATTTACCCACGACTTCGTGAGCAATTGTACGGCCTTCATGGATTTTAAAAGTACGCAAATCCTTCTTCGCTAAACGGCTCGCTTTGGTGATCGCCTCAGGCACCTCACCAGCTTTACCCTTACCGACTCCGACTTGGCCTTTGCCATTACCTGCAACTACCAGTGCTGCGAATGAAAAGCGGCGACCGCCCTTTACAACTTTGGCGACGCGGTTAATAGCAACAACTCTTTCTTGAAATTCTGAATCCGTCGTTCTTTCCACTTTCAATAACTCCTTAAATTAGAATTGAAGTCCCGCTTCTCGAGCTGCATCAGCCAAAGCTTTGATTCGACCGTGATATAAGTAACCACCACGATCAAAAACAACAGCTGAAATATTTTTCCCTTTTGCCTTCTTCGCAATCTCTGCACCGATTGTTTTAGCGGCCTCAACTGAACCCTTACCAGTCGTCACTTCACTGCTTAGTGTTGAAGCCTCAGCGATAGTCTTGCCAGAAGCATCATCAATAATTTGCGCATAAATATGACGGGCGCTACGAAATACGCTCAAACGCGGACGCTCTTCTGTGCCGAAAATTTTCTTTCTAATTCTCACACGTTTTTTTACGCGTGATTTCGCTTTAAAATCCGTCTTTTTA
>JAYUVI010000463.1:0-6417 GCA_043754135.1 Bdellovibrionales bacterium
AGTACATGCAAGATTTGGCGCAGGTTCTGCAAAAAGCGGTGCTTGAATATAAATTAGCGTCTTATCATGATCGTTATTCGCAAAATACACGCAAGCGTAATGAAGCTATCGACCACCTCACCGGGCAGTTATTTTCTAGCAAAAGCGCTCGCGTGGTGAAAAGAGAATTCCCATGGAGTATTACGCCTACGCTTGAACACCAAGTGGAATTCGCATACGCAAAGAATTAGTTAGTGCTGCGCTTGAGCACCAAGTGAAGTTCGCCTACGCAAAAAAATAGTCAGTCTGCGCTTCCAGGCAGTTGCCCGAAGTTGACTATCGGAACGGTGTGCCAGTGGTCAAGGTTGGGCAACTGCCGGGTGATTGGCGCAATGACTGAGAATCGTTTGAATCACTGGTTGAAATTCGCGGCTAAAGATTTCGCGCCTTAAGCCGACGGCAATGCGAGTTTGGTCAAGAGGCCCAAGCGTGCAAAAATCGTTGTCGATGTAACAAGCGGCGTGGCTTTGTAAGGCGAAAGGGCCGACGTTTTCGCAGGTGAGTGGTGCAGAACTTTCGCCTGGCCTGGCCGCAGAGTTATTCTTAGTAAGACCAGCTTCGTCACCTTGTTGGAGTGCGCCTATCAAACAGCGGCGAATTTTTTGAAGCACCACTAAGCCAGAATATGAATAATTCTCGTCATGCTTTATAAAGTAGCGGCAGTAGTGGTTTCCGAAGGCGATGAGATAATTGTCATTTCTACACTGCAGTCGCGAAGCCAGCGCGCTGTAATATCCGCACTCGTCATCGGGTGGGCGCTCATAAATTCTGTTCGGGTGTGGTGCTGCGAAACTAACTGCCGCGGCCACGAGAACTGCGGTCAAAGTCAGCACAGCCGCTAAGACCCATTTTTTTATTTTCACGCCCACCTCTTTTTTGACGATTTTATTTTTCTTCTCGTGAAGGTGAAACGGGTAAAATGTGTTGTGTGCGGTAAGCGTACATAGCGATGCTTGCGGCCATGCCGGCGTTTAAAGAATCCATTTCAGATTTAATAGGTATTGAGAGAGTGCGCAACCACTTGCGGTTTTCAGGCAACCCTTGCCCTTCTTCGCCAATAATGAGACGCGAATTCACTTCGAAACGGGCGCGCGATAAATTGGCGCCTTTCATGTCGAGAGATTGCATTTGTGCTGTTTCTTTTTCATTGAGTTCATGGAGCGACGGGCCTGTTGCGATTTTCACTCGCAAAGCTGAGCCACTTGAAGCACGAATAACTTTCGGCAGAAACGGAAAAGCACATTCTTTGAGTAACACCACTTGCGACACCCCGAAGGCCTCACAAGAACGCAGAACCGCACCGAGATTGAGCGGATTCGAAAGCGACAAAACGACTTCGAGACCCGCGGGCGGTAGTTCGAGAGCGGCGGGCGCCAGTCGTGGTGCTTCGACTAAGAGTAAGGGGAAGTGTGTGCCGGCCTCATCGATTTCATCAAAAAGTTCGGGCACCAGCCAAATTACGTCGAGAGATTTTTTGAATTCTAATTTTTCGACGTCAGCGGGATGACTTATAATTAAACATTGCGGCCGCAGTTGCGGTGACGCTAAAAACTCGGGCACGAGCTTACGACCGGCGACGAGTAGGGAACCTTCTTGACGAATCCCCTTTGTTGACAGGAGAGACTTCCAGCTCCGATAGATAGCATTTGTACGGCTTTCGATTTTTTTCATTGCGGGCTTAAAGTAATTGTTTTTCGAGTAAAAATCAGCACATAATGTGCGAATGTCAAAAGACCAAATGAAAGCGCAGATTCAATCGATTGAAGTCGAAGCCACGCAGGCTTTTCAGACGGCGAGTGACCCCAAAGCTTTGTATGATTGCAAAGTGAAATATTTAGGCAAACAAGGTGGTTTTTCGCTTTTGATGCGCGAGTTTGGTAAATTGCCACCTGCTGATAAGCCGGTTATGGGTCAGCTGATCAACGAAGCTAAAAATCGTCTTGAAGAAGCTTACAGCCAGATTGAAAAAAGTTTACGTCTTAAAGAGTTCACCGCCACCGTAGAAAAAGAGCGCCTGGATTTAACTTTGCCGGGTACGCAGCCGGTGATGGGCGCTCGTCACCCGATTTCTATGGTGATCAACGAGATTGTCACGATTCTACAGCGTATCGGCTATAGCGTGCGCCAGGGTCCGCTGATTGAAACTGATCACCATAATTTTACCGCTTTAAATATTCCAGAAGATCACCCCGCGCGTGATTTGCAAGACACTTTTTACATCGACGACGGACACGTCTTACGTACCCACACAAGCCCTGTGCAAATTCGTACTATGGAGAATGAAAAGCCACCTCTCCGCGTGATTGCGCCCGGCTCGGTGTTTCGTTGTGACAGCGACATTTCGCATTCGCCGAATTTTCATCAGATCGAAGGCTTACTGATAGATCGCCGTGTTTCAATGGCTGACCTACGCGGGACCCTTAATTATTTCGTTCAAGAATTTTTCGGTAAGGGATTAAAAACGCGTTTTCGCCCCAGTTACTTTCAGTTCACCGAACCTTCAGCCGAAGTCGACTGCTCCTGCCCCATCTGCAAAGGCAAAGGCTGTCGCATGTGCAAACAGACAGGATGGATTGAAATCGGTGGCTCAGGCTTAGTGAATCCTAAAGTTTTAAAGAACTGTGGTCTTGACCCTGAAGAGTGGCAAGGTTTTGCTTTTGGTTTTGGCGTCGAGCGCATGGCGATTATCAAATATGGCGTCGGCGAAATTCGCGCGTTCACTGAAAATGATTTGCGTTTTTTAAAACAGTTTCAAGTTTGAGTGTGATCGCTTTTGAGGTTTGAGAAAAAATGAAAATTTCTTTGTCGTGGTTAAATGAGTACGTCAACGTGCAAGAGTTTTTTAAAACTCCAGACGAATTAGCGCGCTTACTGACGGGCGCAGGTCTTGAAGTCGATGCCGTTCAAGATGGTTCGAAACAGTTCAACCATGTGGTTGTTGGCCAAGTCGTAGAGCTCGTGCAACACCCGAAAGCTGATAAACTCACGCTTTGCCAAGTCGATGCCGGCGAAGGTAAGCCCCGCCAAATTATTTGTGGCGCGAAAAATCACAAGCAAGGCGATAAAGTCGTTGTCGCTCTACCTGGTGCCGTTTTGCCCGGTGATTTTGCAATTAAAGTTTCAAAAATTCGCGATGTTGAAAGCCAAGGCATGCTTTGTTCAGAGTCAGAACTCGGTTTAAAAGACGAGAGCGAAGGTATTGTCATTTTACCGGCCGATGCCAAAGTCGGTTTGTCGTTTGCTGAATATTCAGGCCTCACCGATATTTTATATGAAATCAATGTTACGCCCAATCGTGCGGATTGTTTAAGCCACGTGGGTTTAGCTCGCGAGATTTCATGTTTGCTTAATCGCTCATTACGACTGCCTGAGGGCGCGCAAGTGAGTGGCCAGAGCACTAACGCAAAATCAATTGGTGCGAGTGGCGATGCCAAACCCGCGGCTTCTTCACGCAAGACGGCCGATCACGTGAAAGTTGAACTCAAGAATTCTGAAATGTGCCCGCGCTATGCTGGCCGTTCTATTTTCGGCGTAAAGGTCGGCCCGAGCCCCGATTGGCTTAAGCGCCGTGTACAATCGGTTGGAATGAATTCAATCAACAATGTGGTCGACGTGACTAATTTTGTGATGATGGAGTACGGTCAGCCTCTTCACTCCTTTGACGCCAAAGAGATTCGTGGTGCGAAAATTATCATTGAAAAATCTAAAGCTGGCGAAAAATTCACCACGCTTGATGGAACTGAACTGACATTCACTGGTGACGAGCTCACCATTCGCGATGGCGAACGTACCGTGGCTTTAGCTGGCGTGATAGGCGGTAAGAACTCAGGTGTATCAGATGCAACGACTGAAATTTTCTTAGAGTCTGCGCATTTTAGCCCGAAGGCTGTGCGCCGTGCTTCTCGTCGTCATGGCATCGACACTGATTCTTCACAACGCTACTCACGCGGCACCGACCCTGAAGTGGTCATTGCCGCGATGAACCGCGCAGTGGCTCTCATCCAAGCAGTTGCTGGTGGTGAGGCGGCAAAAGATCACGTCGATTTGTACCCCACACCGGTGGTGCGTTCACCGATCACTGTGCGCAAATCGATGCTTGAAGATCGCTTAGGTTACAAAGTTGAGATTGGTGATTTCTTGTCATGGCTTAAGCGTCTGCATTGCACGGCTTTACCGAATTCTACGCAAGAGACTGTGCACGTGGCGGTGCCGGCATTTCGTTTTGATCTTGATCAAGAGATGGATCTGGTCGAAGAGTACGCGCGCTTAAACGGTTATGACAAAATACCTGAGCATTTTCCTCCACTCGCGCAGTGGCCTGTAGATTCGGCAGCGGCATTTGTGAATGAAAATCGCGTGGCTGAGTTGTTACGTGCTGAAGGTTTTTTCGAAGCGCGCAATTATAATTTCGTAAGTGCGAAATGGCAGTCGAGTCTTTTTACCGCAGCGCAATTGCCGGCGCTCGGTCTTGGGCTCGAGGGTGAAGCCGTGAATGTGCGAAACCCACTGAGCGAAGAGACTGGGCAAATGCGCCAGAGTTTATTGCCAGGCCTGCTCACTAATATGCTGCACAACTATAGCCACGGTTTGCACCACGGGCGTTTGTTTGAAACAGGTTACGTTTTTTCAAAAAATACTAAAGCGGAAGGCGGCTCGACATTCAAAGAGCCCCACCGTGTAGCACTCATAGCTTGGGGTCACGATTTAGGTTTGTGGGAAAAAACTGAGCAGCCGGTGATTTACAATGTGAAATCAGCGATCAGCAATATGATTACGAAACTGAGTGGTCAAGTGCAGTTCAAAGCGTTTGCTGTACCAGGGTCAGCAGCGGCGTTAGCGCCTACAGCGCCCACTGCGGGAGCGATTGCATCTGCGGGAGCAACGGCGCCTGCGGTTGCTCCAGCTGGAGCGTCGACAGCTTCTAGTGCGGGGAAAGTTTTGCCTGCAGCTCTGCCGAATTTTATTCACCCTGGGCAAGTGGCGACATTGTTTTATGAAGGTCGCACGATCGGATTTATGGGTGCACTACACCCGGCATTTAAAGAAGAACATAAATTGCGTCACGACGTAGCGGTGATGGAGATCGATCTTGCGGCTCTCATGCGCGGGCAACCACGTAAGCCGAAGCTTTCGGCGATTTCAAAATTCCCGGCGGTGCAGCGCGACCTTGCTCTTGTTATGCCGCTCACGCTTTCAGCTGGTGATGTGCAAAAAGAAATTGAGAAAGCCGGAGCTCCACTCTTGCAATCCATAGCTGTTTTTGATCTCTACACGGGCAAGGGCGTGGCCGAAGGCTCGAAGTCGGTGGCCTACCGAATGGTTTTTCAAGATCAAGAGGCGACGCTGTCAGAAGAGCGTTTAAACCAGGTCAGCCAGACCATTGGTCAGGCCATTGAGCAGAAATTCAATATTCGCCCTCGATAATGCAGGGCTCCTTAAGGATCGAAATTCTGGCGTCTGGCCCCTCAAACTTGAAAGTTATCCAATAGTTGATAGCCTTTTGAGTAGAGGTGCACATCATGGCTGATGAAAAATCAACTGTTACCAAGGCAGACATCGTCGAGAAGGTTTATCAGAAAATCGGCTTTTCAAAGAAAGAAGCTTCGGAGTTGGTCGAGATGGTTTTTGACCAATTAAAAGGCACTCTTTGTTCAGGCGAAAAAGTGAAGATCTCAGGATTTGGCAACTTCGTTGTTCGCCAAAAAAAGGAACGCGTCGGTCGCAATCCGCAAACGGGTGATCAGATCAAGATCAGCGCTCGTCGCGTTCTCACCTTTAGACCAAGTCAGGTTTTGAAGGCGATATTAAATGGTGAAGATGTATCGCTTGTTAAAGAAGAAGATGACGACGATTGAGCAGCTGATTAGTGCAGCGGACTAGAAGCGCGGACTAGAAGGACTATCGACAGAAGCTAATTCGAGTAGACGCTAGACAACAACTGAATGTGCGATTTGCAGCGTGGAGTAAAGCCCAGTGAGTGACGAAGTAGTATTTGATGCCTTTAACGAACGCCGTTACGCGCCTTCTCTGCGCGAGTTCAACAATACTTTATTCGACGCCGATCTCGAAAGTGAGATTAAGGGGATTCCGGATAAACTCGCTTTTAAAATTGGTGAAGTGGCCGATTTAGCTCGCGTGAAAACCTACGTTCTTCGCTATTGGGAGACCGAGTTCGAACAGCTCCGTCCGCAGAAGAATCGCGCGGGCAACCGTGTCTATACCGAGCGGGATATCGAGGTGATCAAGCTGATCAAGAAGCTGACACGCGAGGAGCGTTACACGATCCCCGGCGCGCGGCAGGTGATGAGCACGATGAGCTTCGAGAATGGAGTGCCGACGTTTGCCGCCCTTGTCGGCGCCGTCGACGAGCCTGCCGAG
>JAYUVI010000464.1:0-3479 GCA_043754135.1 Bdellovibrionales bacterium
CCGGTGATTTTGTCACCGGGTTTTTTATTTTTGTGTTGACCCCACACCCCAATATAATAAAACCTGAGATGTCTGAGCAAAAGATCACCTTGGCATTGAACTGCTGAGGTCAACTTATTTTAAGGGGATACGAAATATGGCTAAAAGAAAAGCATCTAAGGGCAAGAGCAAAAAAGGCTCTAAAGCCAAAAGACCGATGAAAAAGGCGGGCAAAAAATCCGCTAAAAGAGCGACTAAGAAAGTTATGAAAAAGGTAACCCGCAAGGCCGCTAAGCCTCGCGCTGCCGCTCGCAAAAACGCACCAAAACCAAAGTCTGCAAAAAAAGCAGGATTCCCAACCAGCCCGGCCACGTCAGCTTTCTTGTCTGACATGGACGATGCGGAGGAAGAGCTAGGCCGCGAGGCCGACGCTGAATTTGAATCTTTAGATGATATGACCGCCGACGACATAGAAGGTGTCGAGGCGGACGAGAGTCACGAAACCGAAGAATCAGAATCTGAGGAAGAGGTTCTGATTGCGGACGATAACCAGGACGATGACGACGGTGAAAGAAACGACGAAGAAGGCAGCTACTTTTAATAGTGGCTGTTGCGCCTGAGGCTAGTTAGCCCCGCCAGCAGCATCCCCACCAGCTGCACCAAACTCAAAGACAACTCCAACAGCGAAAACTAAATATGTGCCAGGCTTAGAACCCAGTTTCATGTCGAAACGTGCGAGCATAGTGCGACCGATGTGGGCCATTACTCCCCCAACAAAGTGCACTCCCAGTTCGTTTTGCGCAGAATCGGTTGAGGTTTCGTAGCGCGTGTAATCGACACCTAAGCCAGCATGACCAATCAATGTTTCAATGGGCACGTGCATGCTTATGCCTAAACCAGCGCCCATCCATTTCACGCCATCGCCACTACCTGTAACACCGGAGAGGTCGATAAAGTTGCCGCCACTCAATGGGTACGAGTACCGCATGCCCGTTAGTGGAAGGATTTCGTCTTCATCGCTTACGCCATTCGGTAGTAATCGCGCGAGAAATACACCCGCCTGATGCCGACCCTTGACAGTCTCTCCGCCAGCATCGCCGCCAGCTTCTGGCGCTTGCGCATGCGCAACAGTATTTGTGACGAGAAAAAACCAGACTAAGAGATAAAATAAACTCGAGTTGTGCTTCACGATGAAGAATAATCCTTTGTTCTCTTGTAATTGCTCCTTTTCATAGCCTAAAATAAAAACGCTATGATCGAAAGGCTAGAGGGCACATTTTGGGGATATCAGGACGCTGAACTGTACTATCAGGTATGGCGACCCCAGACTTCAGTCGGGACTATTCTCATTACTCATGGCATTGCCGAACATTCAGATTGTTATCAAAAGCTCGCTGAAGACTTAGCCGCTGCCGGGCGAACGGTGTTCGTGTGGGATTTGCGCGGTCACGGTCGTTCAGAAGGTAAACGCGGTTATGTAAATCGCTTTCAAGATTTTTGCGAAGATCTCGAAGCTGGGATTCGTTTTGTTAAGTCGCAAGATTATGCGCGTAGTGCACCTTTAGTTTTGTTGGGCCACTCTATGGGCGGATTGATTACTTTGAAAACTTTTGTGAATCACACGCCTGCCGGCATACATTGTCTGGCCTTGAGCTCACCCGCGCTAGGCTTGTCTTTGCCGGTGCCGAAGCTTAAAGAAAAAGCGGCGCATATTTTGGCGGATTGGGCACCGAAAATCACTTTGTATAACGAAATCGATTTTTCGTTGTTGGTTCGCGATGAAAACTTAGTGCGCGAGTATAAAGCGGATCCTTTACGACATGATCGCATTTCACCTCGTTTGTTTCTAGGCATGGTCGAGGCCATGAATGAAATGAAAGCCGCCGCGAAAGAGATTCACATACCTCTAGTTTTGCAAGTTGCTGGCCGTGAGAAAGTCGTGAGCACACCTATTGCCGAGCAGTTTTTTGAAAATCTCGCGAGCAAAAAGAAAAAGATTTTTATTTATTCGCAGAGTTTTCACGAAATTTTCAATGATCTCGATCGCGATGAAGCGATTAAAGATTTGCTGAGTTTTATATGAGTTTAGATTCAGGCGCGAATGTCGATGCTGCTGTTGAAGACATTTTAGACGTTACTTTGCCGGCAATTGAAACAGGTCATAAATCGACCGCTAAATCAGCCCATATATCAACAGGTGCTGGTGCCAGTATTACCGTTGGCCAATCGACGGCCACGATGGTTTCTCGCACCGTTGCCAATGTCTCTAAGCCCCCCACCTTTGGCGGCGTCAATGTGCCCTTGTGGGCCATGGTGGCATTAAGTGCTTTGTTATTCGTGTGTTTGCTTATGCAATTGGGTTGCGCAAATAAGCCCACAGCCACGGCTGGTGGCGATGCCGGTGCTGACCCCATGGCGAGCGAAGCTGAACTTGATGCTCGCGGGTACAATGATTTGATTTTGCGTAATACCCGGCACGATCAACAATACGACGGCGTTTACAATAAATTTGAAGTTTACGCGACATTTTTAAATTCGCGTGTGCAGACCGCGGTACTAAAGAAAAAAGGCGAAGCCTTTCAGTGGTCGGCCAAGCAATTGCAAACAGAGCGCGAAAAGCTATTTCAAGAGAATTCGACGCAAACTAAATTTGCGCTGAGCTTTTATGTACCGAGTGTGCGATTGAACGATTTGAATAAAGGCAGTTCGATCTGGAAGGTCTACTTAGAAGCCGGCGGCCAACGCTATGAAGGCAAAGCTTCTCGTCGCACAACAAAACTTGAAGATATCATCTCGATGTTCCCCTATCATAACCGTTGGAGTACAGCTTACGAGCTGGTTTTCACCGTGCCTTTGTCAGGCGTCGAAGTGCCTGGGCAGCCCGTGACGTTTATTATCACGAGTATGCAGGGCACGATCTCGCTGAAGTATTAATTTCGTCCTCTAAAGCTCAAGCAAATATGAGCCCAACTCTTGAATCGGCACAGCAAGTGTTTCAGCGCCCAGATGACTTTCTTCGCCCCCCGCTGTAACCACAATCTTATGCTTTATTTTTTTAAAAATTTTCTTGGCTTCTGTATCTAAAATGAGTGGTGATGCGCTGTGGATAGCCAATTTAGCTTCAACTAAGATCAGTCCTTTGGGGGTTTCAATTATAAAATCAATTTCATTTTTTTCTTTTGTACGCCACGTGTGAATGGACCATTCTTTAAGAAAATTATCTCGTGTTTTGACGATTTCAGAAAAAACTAAAGTTTCAAATAAGGCTCCTGTCTGCGCTGACCCCCATAAAGACAACTCATCTTGGTGACCTTGCAATCGCGCACACAACCCGACATCGTAGAAAAAAAGTTTTTTCATTTTTACTGCACGCTTGCTTAAGTTGGTCGCGTAGGTGGGTAAAGTCTCAAGAATGAAATTGCGCTGAAGCATATGCACCCACGAAGCAATCGTGTCTTGCTTAACTCCTGACTCTTTGGCGACTTCGTTTAAGTTGAGAT
>JAYUVI010000465.1:0-2697 GCA_043754135.1 Bdellovibrionales bacterium
TCTTACAACAGAAAGAAATTTGGCGATTTATCAGCTCAGTATCGTGAAGAGCAAATGGGTGCGGTTCGCTTGTATGCCCTACTCTGGCCAACCGTGAGCTTCTTTAACGCGGCCTCGATCGCCGTTGCACTTTATTACGGTGGGATCGTGACTCGCGAAGGTGCTGTGACCACTGGAGCGATGATTGCGTTCTTGCTCCACGTTCGCGATTTTATCACTCCACTTCGAGTGATTCTCGAGAAGTATCAAAATTTTCAGAATAGCTTGGCGGGAGCTGAGCGTATCTTTACTTTACTCGATGAAATCCCGGAAGATTCGCATGGGAGAGCAATTGACCCATCACGAGCGAAAGGTGCAATTGAATTTAAAAATTTAAGCTTCAAATACGGAAAGACTCTACCGTGGGTTTTGATCGAAGTAAGTTTCAAAGCTAATCCGGGACAATCAATTGCGCTTGTTGGTCGAACCGGCAGTGGTAAGTCGACATTAATTTCTTTGATGCAGCGGTTTTACGACTATCAAGAAGGCGATGTGCTTTTAGATGGAGTTTCGCTTCGTGAAATTAGTCGTGCTGAGCTTCGAAGGCGCGTTGGCGTGGTTCAGCAAGACACCTTCATGTTCAGAGGCACTGTTGCTGATAATATTGGTCTTGGCGATCCGTCAATTACTCGAGCGCAAATTGAAAGTGCGGCAGTAAGAGCTTCTTGCGCTGATTTACTTCGAAGGCATGTCGGCGGCTTGGATGCAAAAGTCGAAGAGCGTGGAGCTAATTTAAGTTTTGGCGAACGACAATTAATTGCATTTGCTCGAGTACTTGCATTCGATCCTGATATTCTGATTTTGGATGAGGCCACAGCGAATATCGATTCGCAAAGTGAACAACTCATTCAAAAAGCGACTCGTGAAATCACGAAGGGTCGAACGAGTATTATTATTGCTCACCGTATTTCGACGATTCTTGATTGCGATCAGATTTTGGTTCTTGATAACGGAAAACTCATTGAAAAAGGTACCCACTCTGAGCTCATGGCTAAGGGTGGCCACTATTATCGCTTGTCTGCGTCTCAATTTGGCTTGTCGACCGACTTGACGTAATGACAACTCCCTAACGGCCAACGCCGTATAAGTCGAATCTGGGTGTTTGGCACCCTTGCATATGTAAGAGGTAGGCGGATGTTATGGGGGAGTTTTTATGCAAAAGTGTTTCATTTTGATACTAGGGGTTTTCGTTAGCTTCGAAGCGCAAGCTCAGACGATTCACACTCAAATGAATCGAGATCTCGGAACCGCAGCTCGCACAACTATTCGCGGAGAGTCGAAAGATGAGCTTTACAAAATCGATGGCGAAAAAATTCTCGATGGACGTAACCAAGTAATTAGACCTCCGCAACTTACTTCATTCGTTGCGCAAAAGGAGCAGCCTAAACTTCAGCTCTTCGGTAAGAAGAAAGAAGAGACTGCACGCTACGAAGCGAATCAAAAAATTAAGTACACGTGCCGTGTACCATGGAAACTACAAAAGCACGGTGAAGGTAAAATCCAAAAAATCTACAGCATAAGCGCCAAAAAATATGTGAAGGTTGAGGGCTGTAGCTATTTAGTTGAGTCTTCGCTCATCGCCGTCGTTGAAGAGAAGCTTCCTCAAAAACAACAGGTTAAATCTAGAGCCGTAGCTCAACGATCGGCTCAGTAATTCGTAAAATCTGATATTTACCGCCTCCACTTCGGCTGCTAGTCTCACCTCATCAACCGAGGGAAAACAATGCTACGAGTGGGATTGGCCGTTTCAGGAATAAGTCTTTTAACTGCAGTTGCGACAATGGCTGCGGGAAATCTTCCGAGAGGATTTGATAAATGGGCTGCGGTGAAAACTCCGACTGCAGGGCCTGCTCGCATTTACGGTGGCTACAATGCTGGGTGTATCTCGGGCGCAGCTGAACTGCCGCAAAGTGGTTCTGGTTTTCAAGTTGTTCGCTCGGCTAAACATCGCTTCTTTGGTCACCCGAATTTATCTTACTATGTTCAGGACCTTGGCTATCGAATGAAAAAGGCTTCTGGTTTATCGATCGCGGTTGAGGACATGAGCTTTCCTCGAGGCGGTCCGTTTTATACAGGGCATGCGAGTCATCAGATTGGTTTAGATGCCGACATCTCTTTGCAATTGATCAACAGAAAATTATCTTCAACGCAAAGTGAATCTTGGCTCTCACCTTCTTACGTTGATAATCGCAAATATTTGAAATCGAATTGGTCGACACAGCAGGCTCAGCTGACGGCGCTAGCTGCTGAGTCGGTTTACGTGAATCGAATTTTTGTTGCTCCCGCGATAAAGAAATATTTCTGCGACGCTTCTCCGAATGCACCTTGGCTTTATAAATTGCGCGCTTGGTGGGGACACGACGATCACTTACATGTTCGCTTGAGCTGCCCTAAAGACAGCCCTAATTGCCAATCACAAGATAGTTTGAATTCGAAGGATAACGGATGTGGTGGGGATTTGGCTTGGTGGTATTCGGCCGAAGCTGATGCCGAGTGGGCCGAAATGATGAAGCCACCTGCTCCAGGTAAACCCGCTAAGACAAAACCTTACCCTACTTTGCCTGCCAAATGCGAAGCTCTCGTTCGACAAGGCGATTAAAAAAACCCGAGTTCTCACTCGGGTTTGATGCGCCGCTAGACAAAAGGGTACCAGGTACC
>JAYUVI010000466.1:0-6016 GCA_043754135.1 Bdellovibrionales bacterium
TAAAGTCAGGCGCGCACCGAAAATTAAACTCACGACACCCGAGCGGCAATGGGTGGATGAGTTTGGTCTGCGGGAGGCCATTGAAAAAGCTCGCGAAGAGGGTGCCGCTCGACAAGTCGTAGAGCGACGCGTGCAGCGCACGTCATTGGCGGCACGTTGGGGACTATCAGCTGCCGTGCCGGGACTGATTGCGAGTAAAATATATGCTCGCTACATCGGTGAAACTTTGAGTGAAAGCGATATCAATGAAAATTATGGATTTAAACTTATGTCCACAACTCGTGAGGAGCTTAAATTTCTTTATCAAACCATTCAGTGTAACCCCATTTTGACTGAAGCCCTCAGTAAGGTGAAGTACCTCAATAAAGGTCGCGATAGACAATACGAAGTAGATTTAGAGAGGTACGAAGAGCACGTTAAAAACGGGAATAAGGACATGGACATTGATGGCGGGTATGACCAGGTTGCCACTTACCCCGAGGCGCCGAACCCGGTCCCCATATTGAGTGTTCTTAGGCCTGCTAACGTCAACGAGCGAATGTTCAACATGTCTTCAGTCTACGAAGTTCTTTCGACAGCCTTACTGGGTGAGAATCAGAGACTCGATTGGTTGGTCGCTTCAGCTAAAATAGCATTAGAGGAAAAAGATAAAGCTGAGAGTGATATCGATGGAGAAAATTCGAATGACTTAATGTATCTTGCGCATCTGCGCGAAGTCCATAAGCCCGGTGACGATATAAAACTAATTTCTGAAAAATATGCCAAAAATAAAAAACAGCGCGAAGAATTACAAAAGAATTTTGAAAAAACCGTTAAAGACGCTAACGACAAAGTTGATGCATATAAAAATTCTAATCCTTACTTGAATTACTACGCTAAACTAAAAGCCGTTTGGGCCATGACCGGTTTAACAGTTTGTACGCGTTGGACTCACGACTCGGCTATCAATATCTCGCCTGAGTTGGTCGATTTGATTTACGATACCTTTCGTACTTTGCCGGCGAATGTGATTATGAGTTTGCGTGGGCTAAAGGGCATTGTTCTCGTAAATTCAGAGTCCAATTACTTTCCGATTACGATTGCGACTGATACAAAGATGTACAGTGTCTACCGGCCGGCGCTCAACAATATCGATGTGTATTACCCGTACCGTGTAGATACAAACTTCGCATTTAACGATTTGAAACCGCTACTACTCAATAGTTTGGCTCAGGCTATCGATTATAAAATTCGCTTCAGCAAACGCCAAGAGTGGCTCGATGTGAACTATCACAAAACTAAAGAGGGTGCCGGTTACCGAGCGCGCCCAGATGTTTGGATACCTAGCGTCTCAGGTGACGACGCCGAAATGGCGGCAAATTTTAAACTGACAGAAGAATTTACCGCATCGGCGGCTTGCTATTTAGATGGCGTATGTCGCGAGCTGATGGCTACCAGAAATGCTCGCATGCATGCCTATTTCTTTCAGCAGCTGGGCCCAATGGTTTTGCCGCAAGACAATTCAGTAGAAAAAGAAATTCTCGATGTTAAGCGCCGGTACCCTGGCCTTTTTGCGGCGGCAGTAGTCGCGGCTCCCAAAGTGGTGACGACACAACCTGCGGGTACTGTTACTGCGCCACAGCCCGTTGTTGTAGCTCCAATAGGTGAGACTGCACAAAAATCGCCGATACCCAATCCAGTACCTAACCCTGCGAAGACCAACCCCACCGCACCTGTTGTTAAAGGGGGCGAATAAAAATGAAGTATGCTCGAGTACTTTTTTTATTTGTTTCACTCAACAGTGCGATTGCATTTGCCGACGCCGAAGTGGCTAAAACCCAGCACTTTTTTTCTTCAGTCACCAATCATCACTTGCGAGAGACCTTATCCAGTTATTTTTTGACCGAACTTCGTTTGGGCAATGCGAACGTTAAAGCCAGCGAAATTTTACGCTTCTGTACTGCATCTGATACCGTGTCTACGACCACATATACAGTATGTGACGAAACCGATCGTGCCCAGCTCACAAAATATAGTGAAGAGATTTTAACGCAATTGCAGTCAAGCCCAAATCGAGTTTCGCGCGAAATGCCCGAAGTCATCGTACGCACCCTCAATGCCCAACTCAGTTTACTGAATAAACAAATTGAAAAAGTGAATGAGGTAGGAGTAGACGAACAAGGCGTGCCTTACATGACACGCACTCCTGTTTTAAACGAGGCCGCAGAGAAATTATACAAGGCCTATTACGACAGCTGCTTAGCAAGCCAAGCGACAAAAGCGGGTGCACTTTTGCAAAGTCGCTATTTTATGAGTAAGAGCGGGCGCTGCCGTTTAACGATTAGCGATGGCTCGCTCGGTTTCGTGCGCCAAGACAGCCGTTACATTCTACCACCACATAAAATGGTTGAGGCGACTGATATCGCCAAATCTCTTATCTCGTTGCGAGAATTATTAGGCGAACGCATTCTTGAAGCTGTTACGCAATCGCGCTGGGTGCGTTCTTCGTCGTTGAGTCAGAAGGCTGGCGCGCAAATTATAGCCACGCAATTACTGACGGGCAGTGCAAGTTTGGGAGTGAGTTTAAAAGATGACCCTTCGATGCAAAACTGGGTACAACTGGGTGCACAGAAAATCACCGACGATGCCCGAGACTTAAAACTGATTGAGAAGTGGAGTGATGGCCTTATGTTAATCTCAACCGTTACAGGCGTAGGTTCATTGATAGAGTTGGGTGGTGGACTAGCCCTGCGTGCGGCAGTACAAGGCGCTGTTAGTCGTGGCGTGAGCCAATGGTTGATCACGCAGTCTTCAATGACAGCGACTGTCGCAGCAACCGTGTCTGGCGCGCAAGCTCCAGTACTCTATGCCCTAACTGAACGTGAGGCTGAAAGTTTAAAATATTTGCAGGCGCAGGCGCTACAGCTTTCGCTTAACGAAGCCCCGGCGAGCCAATTGCAAGATTTAGATAAACAACAGCGAGAGTGGCTTCAGCAGCAGAATAAACACGAGATGCAATTGATTTTAACAGGGTTGCTGTTGCCAATCGATGCGGCTGTAGCCACTGGTCAATTAGTGAATATTCTGCGTGGTACTAAAAATACTGTGCAAGAGGCCGGCGTCACTTTAAAAAACGGTGCCGGCTCATTAAAGCAGACGATAAAAACAAATTGGGGCAAGTTTCGCTCAGAGGTGCAAGAGCAGGGGGCCATTCGCTATGTCATTGCCCCGCGTGTAGATACTAAAACTTTGCAAATCTTTCGATTTTTAATTGACCCGGTTTTTGATGGCTCGGTGGAGTTGGCCAATTTAATTAAAACAAAAATTTTCAAACGTGACCCGCTTAAGAAAACTCTCAGCATGTTGACGAGCATGCCACTCGGTATGATTTTTTACTCTTGGTTTTTTGCATCAATAAATAATGATACCACAAGAGCAGACATAGATAATTTAGCTAACGCCTTAGCCGAAGATCGTCTGGGCGCCCATTATCTAGCTCCCTGGGTGGTTTATGAAGGCATGACTTCAATTGAAGCCATCAATCAACTGGCGAAGCTCGAGCAAAGACTTCTTAAAGGCGATGACACCGTTTTTGACGAGCGCTTACAGCAATTTGAAAACATAGGTTTTGTTGATTCTACCAACAGAGAATCTTTGAAAAAAATCTTACTGGCTGTTCGCGATGCGGCTGCTGCCGATGGATTTTTAAAAAACCACGAAATCTCAAGATTGATGAGTGAACACATTGCCAATAGTGATTGGGCTCAGCAGTTGACTGCTCTTACAGAAAATTATTTGAATCATGCGTTCTTCCCAGGCCAAATTGTAAATGGCAAAAGTGATGTCGAATGTCTGAGCTACTTGCTTGACCCGACTCGTGATGTGAGTTTAACGCCGGTGCAGGTACAGGGTCTTAATTCATTACGTGAACTAGTGAGAACGGAAGGCGGAGATGTGCCTATGCCGACGGTGATAAAGCTGATTGCGAAAACACTTACAGAAGATGAAGGCATAGCAAGAAAAATAGAAAAGGCCAAGCAGCTGGGCTTATATAAAGATTTGGCTAATGCCAGCTCGCGGGTGGACTTCCCCTACTTTGTAAAGGAATTTACCCTACAATTGCCCAATCATAAAATTGAATTAAAAGATGAGCTCGATCGCTGGAATCTAATTTTTAATAGTCTACTTTTTGACGGATTAAAAACAGGTTTCCAAAATGGGCAACTCACTGAGCTCTCCGCTCTTGGTGAGCTCACTGCACAAATTCAGGCTTTAAATCAGATTTTCTCGCGTTATCGCGTGGGTGACAGTCTCTCAGTACAAACTGCTTGTCAGTTGGTTTATGGTGAGCCCGCACAAAATGAAAAACCAAGCGCACTATTATTTAAAATCCCCGAGACTTTCAAAGATTTTAAAAATATTTCTGCAGATGAACTATCCCTCAGTGTTTATGCGGTGACCCGAATTCATTATGATTATTTTATCGCAGTCACACGCGCGCAGAGTCTTGAAGAAAAGCAGAGAATATTTGACCAGGCGCTCGCTCACGAAAAAAAGGCGATAGAAGCGGCAGAGACCCATCAGATTCTAAAGTTCACTCAAGACAGCTGGGGCATTAGCAACGCCAACTGCGGTAATTAAGAACCGACTCACTTTTTCAAAACCGTCTAAAGTTTAGACGAATTTTCACATTCAAGGTCGCCGCAATGAGTTTAGGCGTAACAGAAGGCTCGGCCCGCGCCCGGCTACTGTCAAAAATAATAACATCTATTTTTTTCACGCAATTTGAGTAGAATGCCGTTTGAATTTTTTATTGAATATTAATAGCGCACGCGTGCGCCAAAAAAATGGAGAAATCTCACATGACGAAAACTATTTTCAAAACGATTCTCGTGCTCACGTGCGTGACAATGGGTTGGACGTTCTCTGCATCAGCGGCAGGTCCCAATGTACTTAACCTGCCGACTCTTGAGGCTCAGCAGTCTCAAGGTACAGGTAAACCAATGGTCAAGGGCGATGCCCAATTTACTTATGGTAAAGGGGCTGTGATTAACTTAATGGCCGCAGGTACTGCGAAAGTTCTTTCATACTATTTAAATACATTGGCTACTGGGCAGAACTGGGAGGCACTAAATGTTCGCACAGTCGGTGGCACAACAGGCGTTCTTACAGAAATTACAGATGAAATGATTGAGTCTGCAGTTAGAAGTGTGAATAGGTCGCGTTTTGCGCTGCTAGGTGCTGGCGATTTCGGCGGTGGCCAGGTCACATTGACGTATGACATAAGAGCTTTGAATCGATTTCTGGGTGCCAATTCCGTTGCAGCAACTTTGTCGCACGATAAACTGCTAAGAGTTTTAGATGAAAAATACGCTACGCCATCTATTGCACTCAATACTGCCAGTGCCCCGGTGGGTATAGCTCGTGCTAACGCAGTTATTGATCTTGCTGAGCGTGGTACGCCTTCAATGGTCACTGAAACTTACAGCACACGTGAATTGGCTAATGGTGCTAATGGCACGGGTCAGCCAGGCGAAGCTCTTCGCGCAAAATTGACTCAGCTTAAAGCTGCAGGTGCACAAGTTGAACGCATTACTTTGCAAGGTGCGATTTCAAGAGCAGCGGGCGTTGCAGCCAAACCAGCTTTGAGCGGATTGAGCATTTTTCTTGTGTATGAAGCGCGCGCTAACTCCGCTTTCGCAGCCGGTTACGCCGTCCAAGCTTCAGGTTTGATCGATGGCAATTACGAGTTCATGAAGAGAAATTGCGAAGGCTATGATAAAGAAGCTCAGCAATACGTAGGTTGCGACATCAACGCGATCACTCAGTTGTTGTCAGCATCTGATCTTTGGTTTTCAACAGCTACTATCAGCGACGAACAAGAGTAATCAGCGAAATTCGCTGTTACCCAGGGGTTCAAAAAAAGCGAAGCTTACGAGCCTTACTATTACCCACATCTTCCAAGATGTGGGTTTTTAGTTTTTGGGGTAAGCTCCTTTTTCGCTAATGGATTAGCGTCAAAGGGGTTTAATAGATG
>JAYUVI010000467.1:0-10842 GCA_043754135.1 Bdellovibrionales bacterium
GAGCCTACTTAATAAAACAGAAATTATTGAACTTCTACGACTTCAGTCATAACTAATTTGGGTTTCAGCACGCAACGCTCGCCGATTTGTGCTGTTTTAGATTTGGCGTCTAAAGTAAAGCGCACGATGTAAGTCTTTAACCCTTCGAAACTCACTACAGTGTTGTTGTCTTTAACCAGTTGAATTTTCAAAACAGCATCTTGACCCTCAGATAAGCTGAACGCTTGTGTCGTGGCCGAGTTGACTAGCTCGTTGCCGCCGCTGTTCAATTCGAGACGTAAAGTTTCAGCGTCCACCGCGCTGGTGGTGATAATGCCGATTTCGCCGTCAGCTAACTGCAACAAGCTTTGTGCGCCCGTCAAAACTTTAACTGGAGTGCGATCTAAGCGGGCCGAACGAATGTTCACCTTCATAATGAAGTCTTGTAGCTCTTCTTGCGACAGATTGCAGATCGAATTGCGGTCAGCGTCGTCTACGGCGAAGTCGTGACTGGCTTCGCGTGATTCATCAATTGTAGCTGGGCGACGCTTATGCTTACGTACCTGTGTTGGTTCATTCGAGTCAGTAAAATCGATGCGTGCGATTTTTTTACCAAAATGCGAATGTGATCTTGCTACCCGTGAGGCTGAGCGGCGAGATGCGGTCGCACGCTGGGAAGAATTCTGAGTTGAAGACATGGCCGCGGCAGAACGCAACTTTTGAGACGACACAGTCGGTGCTGATTGACCAACAGTGGAGCCCGAAGTCCCCGTAGATCCAATTTTATGTTGAGCATCGCTGGCTTGAGCTGGGCGCTGCGCCTCAGAACAGTTTTGAAAAGCCACCATAACTATGGTCGCGCATAAAACACCAAGCACACGCTTGAGCATTGAGTTTAACATTTACGTCCCCCTAAATTAACGAACAACTGGTAACAACTCGAACGCAAGCAGTCTGCGCCTCAGACGGCGGAACCATCTGAAATCGACGACTCACACTGTGGTGAATACGTCGCGACTGACTTGCGAACCTATCTAACTATTGTGCAATGCGGTGGCCAGAAAAAGGGATTGAAAGGACTCACGAATCTCATTTTAAGACGTCAAAGTAAAAAAATCGCTTAAAAGATAGACGGCGTTAGCGGCGAGAAAATCTCATTGTGAGACAGGTTTTTAAGAATGAAGAATGAAAAAAATTAGAAGCCCCACTCCAAAAGCAAATTAAAGAAGTTGCCTTCGATCTGAATCGTCTGCACTCCGCCCGCTGGGGCGAAGCTTGTCGAATTGTCAGCCGCTGTCGATTTGTAGCTGCCACGATCGGTGCGATAAGCCCAGCCCATGAAGCCTGTGATATTCGGTTTAAGTTTATAGCTGCCCATAATCCCTAATTGATACGAAAGTTCGGGTTGTTGATCTTGCCCATTTGGCGCGCGCATGCCAAGGAGTCCGTAGTACATTCGCGCGTTCAGCTGCATTCCCAATTTATTAGTGAATGGGCGCCAGAAATCAAAGCCCGCATGCGGACCTGCATATGACATCTCCAACATTTTAAACACGCCAGGATTGAGTAATTGGTCTTGCGCTTCGACAAGCTCTTTATAAAAAAGACCCGCCGATGGGCGCACCATGTTTCGGCCCCAAGTGTAGCGCCATACATGATGAAGTTCGGCAGCCTTGTAAGTCACATTCTGACCGGCAATTGTGAAACCTGACATATCGACAATACCTAAGTACCCGCGATTGTTCGTCGGGTTAATATAACCAAGACCTAAGCGACCGGTGCCACCGAGCGCATTATAGGTGACGGAACGGCCTGCGCCGGCTTGCGGGTTCTGACCTGTGTAAGTGACTTGAGTAAGCAAGTAGCTCGCAACAAAATACCAACTCGTTGGTTTTTCCAGTGAATAGCGCAGTTTCGCTTCTTCAACTGCCGCGGGAGTGCGATCGCCAGTATAAACTTTAAAATCTGCGCGCGCTACTTTTGAAGGTTCGCGCAAATTGCCAACGGCTTTGATCGCGACTCTGTAAGCACCCCCTGGGTATTTAACATCGAGAGGGGTTTCTGTGGCTGAGTAATTTTCTTTCATCTCGATACGCTGCCACTGACCTTTCTCATCTTTACGTTGCATAACGTAAGTGAAGGAGTCGGTGAATTCAGGGCGTTCCCATTTGAGTGATAGCACCCAAATATCTTCAGGTTTTTCTATGTTAGGCGTGTCGATAGGTTTGCCGACCAAAGTAAAATCACCGGGTGTTTCTTGCGATTCACCTTCATCGCCTGAATTGGCGATGGGGATCACCTTCCATGTATAACGAATGGCGACGGACAGAGTGATTTTACCAAAGTTGTTGGTGAAAAGTTCTGTAACCGGAGTGGTGCTACCCTCAGGCGTTACTTCGAGGCGATAATTTTTGGTGCCGCTAATAGATGTCCATTTAAATTCTGTTTCGTGGGTTGTCGCTTCGCCAGTTTTGATTATCTCGCCTGCGACTGGTGCTTCAAGTGCCGGGCCTGGTAGCTTTACGGTAAAAGGTTGGGCTTCGCTCCACGCACCAGGTACACCGCGACTATCGTAAGATCGCAAACGCAATGAGAAATCGCCGGGTTTAATTGCGGCCTTCCATAGCGGTTGCTTCATTTTAAATGAAGAGGTTTTGCCAGTAGCTTTTGAACTGAGCTCGACTTCGTAAGATGTCGCGCCTTCGACCTCTTCGAGTTCGAGTGAAACTTGGCGCTTAAGCTGCTGCTGCGATGAATCGGGTTCAGCGGCAAACGCCGACTGAATAGCTAAGGATAGAATAAAAGCGAACACTACGTAATTTCGCACTATTTAACTTTCACTCCCTTTAACTTAGGTGCGCGCACATTCGATTGCGAGGGCACCTTAAGCAGACGCTCTTCGCCGTTGGGGCCCTGGCGACCATGAATATCAACCGATTTCATCGACACTTTGTATTCACCCGGCATTAAACCTGAAAGCGCTGCCACTTTAGTTTTAAAGTTGTATTCTTTCGTGGTTTTGCCGTCGGGAGTTTTCACTTGTATCACATACTCGTTGGCGCCTTGAACTTCGTTCCATTGAATATTAGCAGCACCATTGCCTGAGGCTTCGATCTCTTTTGGTAAGTTGCTCGCAAATTCTGGAGCGGGTAGCAGCGGCGCCGCAGAAATTTTCATGTCGCGTTTTTGCGAGCGCGCGACAAGATTACCCCGATCATCGTAAGCTTCGATTTCGGCGGCATAGCGACCATCGCTAGCTAAATTCATATCGCCACCCGGACTTATGAATTTTTGTGTAATAGGTGGAGTTTCAGAATTTTCACGAGTGAATTTTGCGATCCAGCTCGTGGCTTTCGGGTCACCCTTTTGCCACTTTATGGTCACGGTCGGTTTGAGTGTGACGTAGTAATAATCTTCTTCAAGTTTACCATCGGCCCATTGCAAAATGGGGAGTGAGTGCACGGTGAAAGTGCGCTCCTCTGATGGTTTAGAAGTATTGTTCTTGTTGCCAATTGAAGTCACAGTCCAACTGTAGGTGCCCGCTTTTAAATTTTTAGCGCTGCTCTGTAAAGTTTTACCCTCATCTTCGAATACACGTTCTTTCGAAGCTGGTTTACGATCAGCTGATGGAGCGATGGCTTTTTCAATCACAATGCGATAGCGTTCGGCGCCAGGGGTGGCCTTCCAGCTCAAGATCACGCCGTTATCTTTGATCTGCTCGGTGGGGAATTTTTCGTTCTGTTTCGGGAACTCCAATTCAGGCGCCATGAGTTCATTGAGCACGTTGAGTTTGAATCGTTGAATCTCGCTCGACACCACTTCTTTGCGGCCCGAGAGTGCACCCGAAACGCGCCAGTAGTAGAACCCACTTTTCTCAGGCCTGAAAGTGAACATGGTGATATTTTCCAAGTGCTCAGTTTTGACTTTTTGTTTGAGGTCAGCGGTAGTCGCGATTTCGATAATCACTTTGCTAAAGCCAGCTGGGTTACTCCACAAAAATTCGATGTTCGGGTCGGCGATGTTGACGTTGACCACAGTGTCTCTTTCAGGTTGCAAGGGGACTGGTGGTGATTTTGCGAGTACGCTTGAGCGAATCACGGGCGAAGTCATTTCAGGTTGTGCTGGATTTGTTGAGCGTGCTACCAAGCGAAAAAAGGTGCGGCCCATTTTCATATTCGCATTGACCGTGCCTTTTTCACCAGCGCTCATGGCGCCAGCAACAGGTTTTAAATCGTCTCGCGCATCGCCGGCTTCAACGAAAATTTCATAACCCGTGGGGAGTGGTTGCCATTGAATCTGTGCAAATTCATTGGCGGCTGCGTTCACGTACATGGGCTCATTCGGTTGCGGGCTCAAGATTTTGATTTTATTGTTGCTCGCGTTTTGTAAGCCGGCCACATTACCTTTCAAGAGTTGCACATCGAGTCCACCGGTTTTGGTTTTACCGAGTGTGAATTCCGATTTGCCGAGCTCGATATTTTTACCGCCGGTTTTGAGGGTGATGCCGCTATCGGCAGCGCCGGCAGTGGTATCGGCTTTCACCAAGATATTACCTTTTAAAAAATCGAGAGAAAGTTTGCCATTGGACTCTTCGAGCACAATCGCTGAGTCTGGCTCGAGATCGATTGCCGTTAATGAACCGAGAAACTCGATGCGAGCTTCGGCGTTGGCGGCTGTACGAATGGCTTCGCCCACGTGTAGCACTTCGTTGTCACTAATGGGCTCCCAAATTATTTTGTGCACTGATTTTTTTTGCACGTCGTTTGTAGATGAAACAAGTCGTGCAATGGGCTTCGAGGTGGCAACTGTGGTGTCTTTGACTTCCGAGAGTTTATACCAAGTGATGGTGCCGCCGAAACCCGATGCCGAGAATAGCGCGGCCACAAAAAGTCTTCTAGCGGTTTTTGACATGAAATCCTCCATTCAAAATATCGGTTGAAATCTCGATTAACTTTTTGATTTCACTCTGTTTTGTAAAAATCTCGACTCGCCCATCTGCCGGTGTTAAAAGCCGCCATGAGAAATTGTTTCGCTACCCGTTTAACAAAAGGAATTCGATCACTACCGAGGTCGAGGTTTGCCGCACCTATTAATGAAAATAATGGGTGCCAACGGAGCTGTTTGTTCATGGTCGCATAGACCATTGGCGAGATGATTTACGCGGTAACATCGATTTTTCACCTCGACCAATCGCGTGGCGGTTGGAAAATTATTCTTGGTCATTCAAACACAATGGTTTTCACGTCGTAAAGATGGGATATTTCGTTTACTGCAACGCTTTGACATCGTGACCGCATTGAAAGCGCGCCGCGGAACCAACAACTGTGTTTGTGATGAATTGAACAGGAGTATTTGTGGATTTTGGTCAGAATTCTTTAGGTGTGAATCTCGCTCCAAAAGTGGCAGGTGCAAAACTAAAAAAAGTGGCGATCGTGACAGGCGCAGCGAGTGGGATTGGTCTCGCCATTGCGCTGCGTTTGCGCGAACAAGGTTATCAATCGGTGTGTTGGGATTTGCGCGCGTCCGCGGCTGAGCATGATTTACCATTTGTACATTGTGATGTGAGTTCTGAAGTGGCCGTTAAATCCGCGTATGCTGAAGTCGGAGCGAAATTTGGCACTTGCGATTTACTTGTCAATAATTCAGGCTTGCAATTTATGGCGCCTGTTGAAGACTTTCCGTTAGAAAAATGGAATTTGCTAGTGGGTGTTCTGCTCACCGGCACGTTTTTATGTTCGCGCGAGGTTTTTAGCGACATGAAGGCGCAGGGTTTTGGGCGTATCGTGAACATCAGTTCGGTGCACGGCAAAGTCGCGAGCCCATTCAAAGCTGCGTATGTTGCGGCCAAGCACGGCGTGCTCGGGCTAGCCAAAGTGCTCGCAATGGAGGGCGCTGAACACGGCATCACCGTGAACTGTATTTGCCCGGGTTTCGTTGATACTCCATTGATGCGTAACCAAGTGCAGTCGCAAATGAAATTGAACGACTTGTCGGAGCAAGAAGTGCTGTCACAAATTTTTTTAAAAGCCCAAAATATTAAAAAACTCACGCACCCTGATCAAGTGGCGGACATGGTTTCTTTTCTGGCGTCTGAGAGTGCTTCGACAATTACTGGAGAGGCGTTTAATATTTCTGGTGGATGGGCCATGGGCTACTAGAAGAGAGGCGTCATCAAGTGGACGTGTCGAACTTTTTGACAGCGCTTTAAATTTTTTTCATCGGTTAGAAAATGTTTTCCTGAAGACGAAACTAAGCCGCGATAGCAAATTCCCTATGGACACTCTCCGCAAAAATCTTTAAAAATAACGCGAACAATGGCGCGTTTAGCCTCTAGCGGAGCGATTTATGCAAAGAAATTTTATAAACACAATCATGATGATATTAGTGAGTGGCTTCGTCCTCTCAACTGCGCAAGCCTCTGCGCATGTTTGCCAGAAGCGCGGATGGAGAAATCATTGTCAATGGTTCTATGTGTAACTACAGTGTACAGGTGACGTTTGCTCTGAACGGTGATTGCGACTTGCGCGCACTTCAATTTGAACCGATGCTCGTTAATAACCCGCGCGGGTGCCCGAGCTTCCCCTTCAGTAAGTTTAAAATCGCCAATTACGTGAAATATTGAGCGAAGTGTACATCGGGCGTTTTAAATTAAAAGCGGCCCGATCTTCACAAATAAAGAATGAATCTGCTCAGGTGTAATCTCAAAAGATGCATCGGACGTGATTTCGTCAGCTGCCCAACCGCTAAGAGCGTGTGTAGCTACGGGAGCATCTCCAGCCGCCACGCACTCCAACGCGCGAGAAATATTTTGTTCCCGTATCAAAGCCTCACACACAGCGAATTCAACGGCATTTAACGGCATGACGTGAACGCGTTGGTCTTCATTGTATAGCAACAGTGATTCGCCTACTTGCCAATCGACGGTTTGTAAACTTGCAATATCTTGCTCGCGTCGCTGCCAAATTTCATAAACCGCAAAGTCAGATTGAAAAAGCTGCACTGATGATTGAAATTTCACTACGTGATCAGCGTTACTTTCTATTTGCTGCAATTTTTCTGCAAGTCGAATGGAAGCCGCTGACGAACTCGTTGATGCGGGAGATGCCGCTTGCTCATTAAAACCTGTCATAACCGACGGCGCATGAAAAACTCGTCTAAACAGCAACTCGAAATCAGCCACGTCACAAATAAATGGCGTGCTCTCATGCGCCCCTTCTGCGCGCAAAAATGCCGAAAACTGTGCGCCAAAATCGGAGAGATCAAAATTTTCTGAAGGGTGCGAGTGCACATATTTACGCGCCAAGCGTAAATAATCGGCGTCGCCTAGCAGCCACCAGGTCGCGGGGTAGTTCGAGCCGAGGGCCTCCATCAACCGCGCAAAGTAAGCGCGCTGGTAAATAAAAAAAGATTTTTCGGGAGTGAGCTGCGCGATGGGCTTTACCCTACTGGTAAATGGCGAGGCTAAAGTCAGCGCTTGAAAAAAATCACGCTGCCAATTTTCGAGAGATTGTTCGCGTTGTGACCTGAGAAGAGAGTCGGCGAGGTTTAGATTCTTCATTAAAGTAGAATCAGGCATATGCACCTGCGACGGGCGAAGCGCCCAAAACTTGCGCGCCGACTCCCACCTCGAGCAATATTTCGCGGGCCTTCAAAACCTCAAGCTCAAGCACATCGAACGGCGGGATTTTGTCGTCCCACTCGATTAACGTGGGCGCGCGTAGGCCCACGCGTAAAGCTTGTGAGTAAAGCTCCCACACCGGTGAGGGAGCTGGCGTCGAGTGTGTGTCAAATAAAAAGCCGTCATCTTGTTCAGGCCCGCCAATATGAATTTGGCCCACATTCGCGAGGCGCAAATCGCGCAAATAAGCTAAAGCATCAAAGCCGTGATTCACAGAGTTTACATACAAATTATTAAAATCAAATAAAACACCGCAGCCCGAGCGCTCACACAGAAAATTTAAAAACGCAGCTTCAGACATTTCATCATCACGTGATGACACGTAAAAAGAAATATTTTCGAGGAGCAGCTGGCGGTCTAAAAAATTCTGCACGCGATCAATATTCGTGACAATACGTTGAGCTGTCGCGAAAGTGAGCGGCAGTGGCAATAAATCGTGTGAGTAGTGTCCATGCATGCTTGTCCAACACAAGTGATCAGACACAATGCCCGGCTGAACGACCTCAACTAAGTTTTTTAGTTTTTGCAAATAATCTTCATTTACGCCGTCGTGGGCGCCTATCGACATGCCTACACCGTGCAAACCGACCGGGTAATCTTCACGCACTTTTAAAAGTATTTGGCGTGGGCGGCCCTCGGTGCTCATGTAATTTTCGGAAATAGCTTCGAACCACTGCGAATGAATGCGTGGTCGCGTTTCAAGGTGCGGGTAGTGAGTGGATCGTAACCCCACTCCCACCATGTCATTTGCAATCGAACTTTGCACAATAACCTTTTTCTTAATAAAAACGTGGCAAAAAAATCAACATAATATGCGAAATTTTAGCCCGCTAAAAGTTCTCAAGTTTTGCTTGCTTTGAATGTACCTTGTTTAGCTTTGCAATCGGCCTCAGTGGCTTTGACCCAACCTTTGCCTTTGCATTCGTTATGACCGGCGCACTCATGGCCGGCGCCACCGCACTCGCCCTTACCTTTGCAAGTGTTGATGCCGCTGCACTCGCCAGTTGCAGCAACCACTGCAGGTTTTGCATCAGCTTTTTTATGAGAAGCTCCTTTTTTACCAGCCGCCATCGCGCCAGCAGAAAAAACTAACCCAGCCACTGCTGCTGAAAATAATAAACCTTTTTGTTTCATTTTTTGTCCCTCTCTCTATGGAGTTGTTGTTGTAGAGATAAGGGTAACGATGAGTAGGCAAGTTTGCAATCAGAGAGTGTGGAGGCGAGGAAAAACGCAAGTGCCAAAAATAAAAAGAAGGGCCCGGAAGAGCCCGTCTCGCTAACGAAGTCTTAGTTGCGTGAGCAAGAAGAAGTGCCTTCAACCGGGTAAGTTTGGCCGCCAGATTTCAAGGTGCCTGTTACAGACATATTTAAACCTTGAGCCGATGGTGTGACGTCAATATTGATATCAGCATCCGCGGTAACGCCACCGTCAAAAGTCATAACACCCAACATGTTCAAGCCCAAAGCATTGGCTGAGCAAACTGCGGTGTAAGTGCCGTTGAATGAATCATCTTGTGCCGGATGTGCAGCACCGTCAGCGATGTATTCTTCACCGTCTACGTTGTAAACAGTGGCGCCGTTCATCTCATGCTGACTGATAACCGTCTGTGATTCAGATTGACCGTCATTGCACGTGTAAGTGCCTTCAAGACTTGGGCAAGCCCATGCATTAACGCTCAAAACAGACAACGCCGCGATAAATAACATTTTCATTTATTCCCCCTTAGGAAGTTAATTTGTGTCTGCTGTCTAACTTTGCGAATCGAATGAGTCAGTAAAAAATTCACCATGTGAAGGTAAAAACATAATCTTTACTTCGAACCCGAATTCGCAACTATATGGAACTTCTATTAAAATTCGTAATGTGCAGGGCCCTGTTAGTCTTTTGCTGCTCAGCAAGGCGCAACGTGTTATATTCGTATGAATTCCAAAAATAACGAGCAGAGATAAACGTGAGCGAGGTCGATTTATCAACCGCAGGTTTCTTATTTTTTTATTGGTCCTGCTCCCACTCACCAGTGTGTGGGCCACTGTGCCTGTCACGACCTCAGGTCAAACCGAACCGACGCAAGAGCCACTCGCCGTAGTTGATGATAATATAAATCAAGTTTTAGCTGAGCGTACGGAACAAACTAAAATATTACCGTTACTTTTTGAAGCCGCGAGCCGCCTCGAGCAACACGCAGAGTGGCTGGCGAGTACTAAAGGCGACGCTTACATCGATAACCTAATTGCGGCCCGAGCGTACACCTTTGCAGAATCCGATCTCGATGCAGAGGTTGAGTATTGCCTTATCGATGGTTTTCGTGTGCCGCGTATTTTGCACGGGGAAAAAGTCTACCTATTAGTGAACGAAAAACAAATCCCGCGCAAGTCGTCGCATTTGTTAAAATACATTGCGCGTTTACATATCGAGAGCGGCGCAAACCGTGAACTGAAGAGCGTCGCAGGTGAAGTGCAAAAAAATTTTTTGGGCCTTAAAAAGCGGGTCTCTGGTCGCGATGTCACAGTTGTTTATTTGAACGACGATATTGAAGCGCTGAACGAAAATACAAAGCAGGCAGCTGGAGAAGTCGAAGAAATCCACCTTCCTAAACCGAGCAAAACTTCATGGCAGTGGTGGCACGAGTACATTTTGGCCAAATATAAAAAGCCAACCAAGGCTGATTTGAGTTTAGCGTTTTGGTTCGGCGTCGTCGGGCACGGTTCGCTTACACTTGGAATGGCTGAACTGGCGAGTCAGGTTCTCGACAAACCTGTGAGTTGGGGCACAGCCTTGTGGATGGCCGGCTACTCGTTGGTCGTATGTTCACACACCTCCACCTACCGCAATGTCGTGGTCAACTCGGCGACAAAGTTCGGGCGGGTCGCCAACGCGCAAGCCGTCAGTATGGGTAATGCTTGGGGCGTCGTATTTCTCGCGACAAAAGGTACTGTGGGCGAAAAGTTTGCGGCCATTAGTTTCTTCACATACAAAGGCATTTCAAACAACGTGAGTTTGCTAGGTCAAGGATTACTCAATAATTTTATTAAAGATTTTTGGTTCACAGCTTTACGCTTTCGCGAAAAAAATCGTTTAAATACGGGCGAATTGCTTATCCGGTTGAATACCCTGACTGTATTTTCCGCATAGTTGCGGGCGTTTTCACCGCCGTAATGCCCAGCAGTGTTTGGAATGCCGCCATT
>JAYUVI010000468.1:0-6026 GCA_043754135.1 Bdellovibrionales bacterium
AAAAACTTCGACGGCGACAATTAAAAATCAAACAGCTGAGAATCCAGACAACGGCCAAACTTTGCGTGGGCGCTCGATTCTCACCGCTGGATTAGGTGGCATGGGTGGCGCACAACCTCTAGCTGGTGTTTTTGCTGGTGCGGTAGTGCTCGCAGTTGAAGTCGACCCTGAAAGAATTAAGCGTCGCTTAGAAACTCGTTATGTAGATGAAGTGGCTGACAGCATTGACGACGCCATCGCACGAGTAGCGAAATACAAAAAAGCCGGAGAAGCGAAGTCGATTGCACTTCAAGGCAATATGGCCACCGTGATTCATCAGCTGATTAAGAAAAAATTTAAACCTGATATTTTGACTGATCAAACTTCGGCGCATGACCCTTTGCTCGGCTATGTACCCGAAGGTCTCGATGTAAAAACCGCAGCGAAATTGCGTAAGAAAAGCCCGCAGGTGTATTTAAAAAAATCGCGCAAAAGTATCGCGAAGCACGTGCAGGGCATGTTGAAAATGCAATCCCTCGGCGCTGTGACTTTTGATTACGGCAATAACATTCGTAAAGTGGCGTTAGATGAAGGCGTGAAGAACGCGTTTAAAATCCCCGGCTTTGTACCTGAGTACGTGCGCGAACTTTTTTGTCATGGCAGTGGACCTTTTCGTTGGGTGGCGCTCTCGGGCGACCCGCAAGACATTCGCGTGACCGACGAGGCTTTGCGCAAACTTTTTCCGTTTAAAAAGTCTTTGCATAACTGGCTCGACAACGCACAAAAACGCATCGCTTATCAAGGCTTACCAGCGCGCATTTGTTGGCTCGAGTATGGCGAACGCGCTAAAGCCGGTCTGTTATTTAATCAACTCGTGCGCGAGGGCAAAGTGAAAGCGCCGATCGTGATCGGTCGCGACCATTTAGATTGCGGATCAGTGGCGTCACCATATCGCGAAACCGAAGCCATGAAAGATGGCTCAGACGCAGTGGCGGATTGGCCTATTTTGAACGCGCTCGTGAACACCGCTTGCGGTTCGACCTGGGTGAGTTTTCACAACGGTGGCGGCGTGGGAATTGGTTACAGTCTTCATGCGGGTCAGGTGATTGTGGCCGATGGCTCTGCCGACGCCGATGCGCGCTTAGAACGTGTGCTAACGGCTGACCCAGCCATGGGTTTGTTTCGTCACATCGACGCCGGCTACGAAACTGCGCAAAAAATCGGCCGCGAACGTGGAGTACAGTCCTTGTGGTTGGAGTAGCCCGGCCGGCCTGAAGTGCGGACCGTAGCAATTGGTTGCCCAAACAATCACGTATTGCTTAAATAGCACTCTATTGCTCGAAGCGAACAGGCATAGAGTTCAGTTCGAGCATTAAATAGGACGTTCACAAATGACAGTTTTCACAGGCATTAAAGAATTACTTACTCTGCAAGGCGCGGCTCAAAAGCAGGCTCGTCGCGTGCAAGAGAGTGATCTTTCCATTATTCAAGATGCCGCGATGGTTGAAGATCGAGGACGCATCGTCTGGGTGGGCGAAAAGAAGCAGTTGAAAGCGGCCCTCGCAGAGCTTCGTAGTCAAAGTCAGCGCGACGGCAAAGCTTCGTCGAAAAAGACTGCCGCAAAAAAGAAATCGCTAGTGAAACTTCAAGAGATTGATCTCAAAGCCGAAGTCGTCATGCCTGCATTTCTCGAGTGCCACACACACCTCATTTTTGCTGGTGACCGCCAACATGAATTCGAAATGCGCAATCAAGGCGCGACTTACCAAGATATCGCAGCTAAAGGTGGCGGCATTCGTTACACCGTGAAACAAACTAGCGAGGCCCCCGCACAGCAGCTCTTACAGCTAGCTGAAAAGCGCGCGCAGAAATTTCTCAAACAAGGCGTCACTACAGTCGAAGTTAAAAGCGGTTACGGGCTTTCGCACGATAGCGAAATTAAAATTCTCGAAGTGGCCAGAAAAATTAAATCCACACGCATTGTAAGCACTTATCTGGGCGCTCACGCTTTTCCTAAAGATCGTGATGCCGAAGATTACATGAACGAAATGCTCACTCAAACATTGCCGCTTATTAAGAAACGCAAGCTTGCAGATCGCGTCGATATGTTTATTGAACAAAACTATTACTCGCTCAACCATGCCATTAAGTATTTTCAAAAGGCGGCTGAACTGGGCCTCAGAATTACAGCGCATGTAGAGCAAATGACTCGCACCGGGGCCGCCGCTTACCTCACAGGCGAAAATATTCCGCTCGATTCTGTCGATCACCTTGTGCAAATTAACGACGACGATATTCAAAAGCTGGCGAGCTCGAAAGCCACTTGCGTGCTGCTGCCCACGAGTGATTTTTATTTGCGCATGAAGTACCCACCGGCACGTCAGCTTATTGATCAAGGGGCCTGTGTGGCGCTCTCAACTGACTTCAACCCGGGCACGTCGCCGACCCAAGACTTGTCGCTGACGGGAGTGCTCGCGCGGCTTGAAATGAAAATGTCTTTGCCTGAGGTGATCACGGCTTACACATTGGGAGCCGCCCATGCTTTGCACCTACAAAGTGAGTTGGGTTCGCTTGAAATCGGTAAGCAGTGTGACTTTGTCGTGCTCAACGATTCTTGGCGCCAGCTTTTTTATCAAGTGGGTCAGCACCCGGTGAGCCGAGTTTTCCGCGCCGGCAAGTGCACCGCGTCTTTAAATCTTAAAAAAACTTAAATTTAAAGAAAGTTTTTGTTGCAATCCGATGAAGAAATTTCCTAGTCTATTGGAATCTAGCAACTTTGAGCCACAACGAGGTAACCCAATGCGGCAGCAGATTTCGTTTTTAACGCAATCGCGCTTTTATTCACCAGCCTTCAACTCGGCTATTTTTGATGGGCCAGTGCGCATCTACTTTGCGCAATATCAAGAACCGACGGCGCTCAAGGTGTATTTCAAAGCCCAACAGCGGATCAAAGATGTGAATCATGAAGTGCGCGAGGCTTATCGCCGAATGAACATCAATATCTTCGTGATGCTCTACCCAACTTCAGAAACATTTCAAATGTCCTTCACCGAAACTATAGCTGACACACCGGTCGCGCGTTTGGGTCGCGATTTTGTGATAGGGGCCTCAGCGCAAATGACCGATACAGATGTCGATCAGGTTTGCGAGCGCATTTATGAAATTGCTTGCACCATCACTGAGTCGATTCCGGTAAGCTTGCTTCAGCCAGAAGCTGAAGAATTAAGTCTTTAAACTCTTTCGACATTTTATCGACGGGAGCATAAAAGCTCGCGGCGACTCGCCCTTGCTGATCCAGTAGAAGGTGAAAAGGCAGAGCTTCGATATTCAGCACGTTAGTTAACTCCCGCGAAGTCACCGAAATTTTTTTCGTGTCGTCGTAGAACGAAAATACTGAAGGCGCCAAGCGTTTCTGCATCTCGCGTGCCGCCGCGATAGAATCAAGATTCGTATCCGCATTAATTAAAATCACATCGTAGGCACGATTGACGTCGTTGTAGATTTTTTCGATTTCAGGCAGCTCTTGCAGGCACGGCGCACACCAGCTGGCCCAAAAATTAATGTGCGTCACGCGACCCTTGTACTCCATAAGCTTTAAAATAGGCGCGAGGGAAGGGGCTTCTGGTCGCGCCGAAGCCGGGCCTAAGTCAGGTATTTGGCTACGTTCGGGTTGGGTAAACGCCAATTCATGCCGATAAGACTGCAAAGCGAGCAGGGCGAAAATAAAACCCATTAGCGCAACGGCAGCGAACTTCATAATGAAGAACGGTTTTTTGGGGCTATCTGCGGGAGTGCTAGGTGCCATCGACATCGCCCGAAAGTGTAGAGACTATGAATGCGAAAGTCAAAAATCAATCGCAGCGCGGGCAAGTGGCGGTGGAGTATGTTCTGCTATTGGTAGTCGGCGTGACCGTATGGTTACTCATTGTGGAGCAGCTCGTCTCGCGCAAAACCGAATCGCCAGGCTTGATCATTCAAAAATGGCGACAGGTGCTTGAAGTGGTAGGCAACGATCGTATTGAGAGATAATTAAAAATGAATGCGCGTGTGATGTGGGCTTGAAATTTGGAGCCAATTCCGCGCGCATGCAAATGTAGCCACATTTCACCAATCGATCGGGAAGTAATCTTTCAAAAATTTTCCGACCCAATGACGACCTGTCAAAATACCATCTAAGAATGGATCACAAACACGAGCGGCGCCATCGACAATGTCGAGCGGGGGTTGAAAATCGTGAATCTCTTCTTTGAAACGCGCAAGGTGTGCGGGGTCTTCGTCGGTCACCCAACCAGTATCTACAGCATTCATAAAAATGCCATCCTTCGCGAGGTCGCTCGCTGAAGTGTGGGTGAGCATATTGAGCGCCGCTTTCGCCATATTCGTGTGCGGGTGGCGGTCTTCTTTTTTGAAGCGATAAAATTTGCCCTCCATCGCCGTCACATTCACGATATGTTTTTGGCCCGTGTAATCGCGTCTCATCAGGGGCGCGAGCTGACTGCATAAAACGAACGGCGCCACAGCATTCACCAGCTGCACCTCGAGCATTTCGGCTGTAGACACTTCGGCCAGACGGTAGCGCCAACTGTTGGTCGTGCGTAAATCAACTTGTTGTAAGTCAGCATCAAGGCGCCCTTGCGGGAAAATCTCATTCACCGCTAACCCACGATCAATTGAAAACGGGATCTGCGAGAGCTCGGCTGATGCACGCAAACCCAAACCCACGCCTTGGCTTTGCCACGTGACGAGCATCTTTGAATCGTCGACCGATGTGAGTTGCGCTAGCACTTCGCGGTGCTCACGCAAAATACTTTGCGCGGCCACAGGTAGCTCTGCGAGTGGCGTACGTTCACGCTGCATAAGGTGTGCATAAAATCCGGGAGGTCTACGCACGGTCTGTGCTGCGTTGTTGATTAAAATATCGAGGCGATCAAGCGATTGCTCCATAAAACGCGTGAAAATTTCGACACTCGGGGTGTGGCGCAGGTCGAGGCCATGTATCTGCAAACGATTTTGAAATTCGCTAAAATCTTTTTCTTGTGAAAATCTTAAAGCGGCATCGACGGGGAATCTCGTCGTCACAATTACGCGAGCGCCAGCGCGTAACATCATCAGCGCCGCGTGATAACCGATTTTCAAACGCGCGCCGGTGATAATTGCCACACGGCCCTCAAGCGACGCAGTTTGAAAGCGCTTTTGGTAATTGAACTCCGCACATCGAGGGCACATGGTGTCGTAGAAATGGTGAAGCTGCGTGAAAAGTTCTTTGCACACATAACAATTGCGCGGGGATTGCAGTGTTGGCTCAGCTGGCGTGGCCGTCAATGGCACGTCATGCGACGCCACGGTATGAGCGCTCTCTTCGCGAGCTGGGTTAAGCATCTGCTTTTGTTCAGGCGCCTGAAAAACGCTGGCTTTGCGTGCATCACGAATGCCGGTTTGTGAACGAGCTAAGCGATCTTGTTGGGCTTTGGCTTGATGCCGCGCTTTTGCGAGCGCCTTATTTCGACGGTGAATCTCGCGTTTATCAGGGCGTGAAAGTTGGCCCGCCACTTTCATCAAAGCCACGCGTTGGCCCTCACTCAATTCAGACATGAGCTCGGGTTGCGACTGCAACTGCTCGAGAAGCGCAATGGTTTGGGCGATATCTTCAGGGCGTATCACGTGCGGCACTCCCTATTTCACTAACACGGCAGCGTGCACACCTTCGCGGCCTTGCCAGTAATCGGGCAATCGCGCAGCTGGAACAGTTTGCATTCCTTCTCCGGCATGCTCAGGGTCCATGATTTGAATTGAGGTATCATCATTGACATTCACTAGCGTCACATAGTGTTCGTAATACGGACCGGGGTTCCATTGATCAGGCTGGCTATTGGGAATGCGTACGCAGAGAATCACACCCCAACCTTCTGCAAGATAAATTTTTAATTTGTCTAAGTTTAAATCCGTCAAAAATTTTGACTGCTTAAGCCCCAGAGTGTGCAGTCCCGCCACCATATTGGGCGACGTCGTACCTTGTAATTTTGTCGTGGCAAAAAGTTCGGCGAGTT
>JAYUVI010000469.1:0-2176 GCA_043754135.1 Bdellovibrionales bacterium
AGACCAATCACGCGGCTTGCAGCATCGGCGGCGCCATCACGCTCGGCGGTTTCGCTATCTAAACGTGGCAGATTTTTTTGCACTTCAGTTCTTACGCTGCGCCACTCATCAGCTTGCATACTCGCGATTTTTGTAGCGATCGCTCTTTGTAAAGCCGCCTCAAAAGAGTTGGTTGAAGCTTCGCGGAACGGATTCACTGGCACAATTGACATCGCTACCTTTTTTAACTGAGCAATGTTGATAAATTGCTTTTGGTAACCCGCCCAGAGAAATCGCAAGTACGCCTGAGCGTTGGGCGGCAAGTGAGCCAGCGCACTTTCACTCAGTGTTGACGACGAAGAATTGAAAGACAACGTGAACAGTCGCGTGGCGCAATCATCAGCCCATACAAAACTCGGTGACAAGAAGAGGATTAAAGTTAATGCCCTCATCGCCCACGACCTTCGATTTTTTTATTCATCGCAAAGACGCGTATATATTCACGACCGGCAACCAAATAGAGTTGCTCGTCGCGTTTATACCATGAGGGTGAAGACATGATAGTGCCTTCTGTGCGCCAAGAGCCAACTGTGAGGAGTTTACGAACAGTAAGGTCGAGCTCAAATAAATAAATATTTCCAACGTGGCCAGTCGCGGCCATAAACAATCGACCGTTATATTCACACCATGCTGGTGATGAGAACAGGCTGTACTGGGGCCAATAGTTCTCAAGCTCAACAAATTGGCCAGCGGCAAAATCGATTTCCGCAAGCCGAAGCTGTCGGCGTGAAATTGCAGCTACATAGACATGGCCTTGATGAGCTATTAGCGAAGGCGACGAACGAATATGACCCTCATTTTTTAATTTGTCTCTTTCAACTATTTGCGGTCGACCTGACTTCACCACCAACTCGAACAAATAGAGATTGTGATCACGTGACCCCGCCAATAAATAGACATGGTCATCGCGCACATACCAAACAGGTGGCGCCTCTACCCATCCTGCTTTTTTCTTGCTTCTGCGAATTAATTTGTTCGTTTTAAAATTAAATTGGTAGAGATAAAAATATTTGTCAGACCAACCAAAAGCTAAATACAACCTGCCACGATGCTCTTGCCATGAAACCTCAGACGCGAGGCCATCGCCGATCAATACGCTGTCTCTCTCAAAAAGTTGACCATTCACTAATTCGTAAATGCGAACATAACCAGAAACTGTTGGTAACGCGAGATACACTCGATCTTTATGTTTATACCATGAGGCCGCTATAGCCACTCCACCTATTGTCTTTACATCACGTCGAATTAATTTACCGGTACTTAACTTGAGCTCGAGCAAATAAAAATACTGTGCCGAAGAACCTTGAGCCAAATACAAACGGCCTTCATGAACGTACCAAGAGGGGGCCGCATACATATCTTCTTCGCCGTCAAAGCGATCGAGCTCAACCAAATCACCCGTCGCTAAATCAAGCTTGTGTACGTGAAGATAATGACTATTCGACGTGAACGCTAAATAGACTGCGCCGTTATATTCATACCATGCTGTACCTGAATGCGCCCATTGGCTTAGGTCGTGCGTAGCCGGTTCAAATAAACCTATTAAGTGGCTTGAGTCTTCTACGGCTTTATCGCGGTCTTGAGTTTTACTTTCGAGGGCTGGGAGAGCCTGCTTTATTTCATTCGTGATTGTCGACCATTGGTCGACCGACATGTTGGTGATATTGGTTGTGATCGCTCTTTGCAATGCGGCTTCAAGTGAGTTCTCGGAGGCTTCACGAAAGGGATTCACCGGCGTAATTGACATCGCTACATTTGTTAACTGAGCGATGTTGATGAATTTATTTTGGTAACCGGCCCAGAGAAATCGCAGATAAGCTCGCGCCTCGGGGCCTAAGTCAACATCAGCGATCGCGCCGAACATTGAAGATGAAAAGGTCGATGACGACATCAACAGCCGGTCCACACAATCGTCTTGTGTTGAAGAAGCTCGCAGAACGGGCGTTCCAAAGGCGGCCCACGAGACTTGCGGCAACAGACACAGAGTGAGAAACAAAACTCTCATCGCCCCCGCCCTACGACTTTTTGCACAAGACTAAAATGGTAAAGGTGGCCATCTTCATCAATCGCCTCTAAATACAAGTGATCATCACGCTTATAAAAAGCGAGCGGCTGACGAATCACATTTACCGCCGGC
>JAYUVI010000470.1:0-3166 GCA_043754135.1 Bdellovibrionales bacterium
GATTAAAACAAATGATAGACCGCCCTTCACTGGGTAAAAATGCGCGCATCACTTGCTGACCGAACACCGGCGCCGGTGTTGCTGTGCGCAAGGTAACTCAGTTTGCTGTTGTCTTTTTTTCTTACCGAATGCGGTGCTGGCGTTGTTGTTAAGTCCACGAGGAGGCATGGTTTTATTTTTTCAGTCGTTGAATCAAGCGAGCTTCTGTTGTCGCCAGAACTTTTTTTATATCGGCAAATGTAGTGGAGGTGTCATTGTTGTAATTCATCAGGCGATGTTCATATGTTTTATTTTGCGTGAATTGTTCGACGGTTCGGCGAGTTTCTTCAAGCGCAGCGGCGCGGTGGTCAAATTTGCTGTGTACATCGAGACTCGCGTGGTAAAGGGCGCAGTAAAGGCTGTAGGTTTTTTGTTTGGATGGGCATACGCGAGTGTCGTGTTGATCCCATTTATTTTCCCCTGATAAAATTTGCGTCGCGCGCTTCAGGATTTTTACATCGCGCCATGTGGCGGAGATGGTGACATTGGCGGGAGTAGCGAGTTTTTCAAGATTTTTTTCTAGGGCTTGTTGGGCGCGAGAAAGTGGGCTTGCGGTTAGTAGAACGATAAGCACTATATTTTTCATGTTGGATTTCTAGCATGGGGCTCCATTGAAAACAAATTTTAAAATTTTGTTGACGTGATTTTTGCTGCGTAAAATCGTGCTGGCGTGACGTTCTTTTTAGGCCCGCGGTCGATCGTGAAAATCGAAAAATAATTCATCTTGAACGAGTTTTGTGCGCGTGAGTTGCGGCCATGTTCAATTTGTCTGCGCAAAGTTTTATTTGAAAAATATCGAACATTAGTTTTTTAGAAGGCGTGATAGGGTGTTCTCGGGTCGCGATGGCTGAATGCTTTTGCGTGGTGTTGAGATAGAAGAAGTGAGGCAAATATGAGTACGCTAGATCTGATTACGAATCCGCAACCGGTGGCGAAGGTGCCATTGAGTTCGCAATTAACGATGAAGCTGGTTGCCAATCCGCAATTGATGGCGAAGTTGAACGCGAAGTTGAACGCGAAGGTGAACGCGAATTCGCAATTAATTGCGAAGGTGAGTGCCAATCCGCACTCAACTGCGAAGTTGAGTGTTAATCCGCAATTGAATGCGAAGTTGAGTGTTAATCCGCAATTGAATGCGAAGCTGAGTGCCAATCCACAATTAACTACGAAGTTGAGTACGAATTCACAATTAATGGCAACGCTGACAAGCAATCCCCATGTAATGGGGGAATTAAATGCCAGTGCCCAATTTGTGGCAAAACTGACTTACTTTTCAAACGAAGAATTAGAAAATACTTTGCGCCGAAAAGCCACGGCTGAGCGACAACTCACAATGGAAGTTATTGAGTTGCTCGAAGAAGTCGATCGACGAAAGCTGCATATCGCTCGCGGGTTCAGTTCGCTTCTCGAGTACTGCGTGCGCGAGTTGAAATATTCTGAGTCAAGTGCCTATCGCCGGATTTCAGCGATGCGTGTAGTGCGCGATGTGCCTGAGGTGAAGTCTGCTCTGCAAGAAGGCTCGCTCAATTTAAATACTGTCGCACAAGCGCAGAATTTTTTTAAATCCGAAGAGAAACAACAGAATAAAATGAGTCTCGAGCAGAAAAAGGATATTTTGCGCGAACTGCACGGTAAAAGTGCGCGCCAGACAGAAAGGTTGTTGGCCGAAATTTCGCCGACTAGCGCGCCGGTGAAAAATGAGACTGTTCGCGCCGTGAAAGATGAACGTACGCAGGTGACGCTCGTGCTTTCGAAAGAATTGACTGAAAAAATTGAGAAGTTAAAAAATCATCTTTCGCATCGTGTGCCGAGTGGGCGGTACCTCGATTTGCTTGAATATTTGGTTGATGGCTCTTTGGAAAAATTTGAGGGACCGCAGAAAAAAAATATGTCGATAGAAAATCCTAAGAATTGTTCAGCAGTAAAAATCGAAGAAGAAGTAGCAACGGGTGGAGGGGCCGATAACAAAGATATGATTGTAGACACGAAAGACCCACGCCGCGAAGCAACACCGGCGCCGGTGCTGACGAACAGCGTGAACGTGACAAAGCTGCGATCACGCTACATCTCGATGCCGGTACGACGACTGGTCTGGCAGAAGGCGCAAGGTCGGTGCAGTCATGTTAATCGCGAAACGGGCCAACGTTGCGAGCAAAGAAAATTTTTGGAGATCGATCACATTCACGCCCACGCAAAAGGTGGCGCGAACACAGTCGATAATTTACAGCTGCTTTGTGATGCTCATAATCGCTGGAAGCGCTGAAGTTTTGTGGTGGGTGGAAGCGTGAAGGTTTGTGGTGGGTGGAAGCGCTGAAGTTTTGTGGTGGGTAAAATTGTCGACGCGTGTGAACGGCGGAATTGAATTACAGAACTTAAGGCCTGGGACATCACTAGACTATCGGCCGGAATATTTTGGCTTGAAAAGGGGTTTACGCATAAAGTGCGCAATACAACATCAGCGTCGGTGTTGTGTCGCGGCATCGAGAGAGTCACTTCACTGCCAACCCGCCAAAATCACGACCAAGGATAGATCATCAAAACCAGACCTTGAGGTGCTAAGCCGAACTTAGTTTTGCTCAGGGAAAATCCGATAAAACATATTGAAATGAAAGCGAAATTTTCGATTCGATATAAGTTTTTAGCGGTCACCGCTATGTTGCTCGTGGTGTGTGTTGGTGCATACCTTGCGCTGGCTATTAAAGAATTCAAAAATGATAAACGCTCGCTTGTTTTTGATTACAACCAATCGCTTGTGGTGAACACCGCATCTGATCTCGAAAGTTTTTTTGGCAGTCTCGCCGACAAAATGCGCTTGCTCGCGCTTTTTCATCGCGAGGGCGAAGCTAAACGCAAAATGTGGATCGCTGATCTTATGCGCGAGAACGGCGACCTTGTTTACATCGCGGGCAGTAAACGCTTCACCGAAGTCGATCAAGTTTATTACCAAAACCCGGAATTTTTAAAAACCTATGGTTTAGATGAAAAATTCTGGAGTGAAGAATTGCTCGTGAAACGCCCGGTGCCATTCAAAAAAATTCAGCTTGAGGGATCAGTGGTATGGAATGCCACAGTTGAAGACGGAGCGCCGCTGATCGGCTTTGGTCAATCGGTAATTGAAGAAGATGCC
>JAYUVI010000471.1:0-7589 GCA_043754135.1 Bdellovibrionales bacterium
TCTTAATTTAATTGGTAAAGCAGTCGGCGGGGACTCCTCAAGAATTTTTCGATCAGATAAAAAGTCACGTCATGAAATCACTTTTAATTTAATGGGCCCGGCGAAAGAGGTTGAGCTTTCAGTGCGCAATGCGGCCAACCAAGAAGTGAAAAAACTCACGGCAAAAGATTTAAAAGCCGGTGCCAACAAAGTGGCTTGGGATGGCATGATTGACAGTGGGTCGCCAGCTGCTGAAGGCGAATACAATGTGTTGATCACCGCGAAGAACGGCGCCGGTCAAAAGCTTGCCGCAGAAACCAAATTTGAAGGTCGCGTGTCGGGTGTGAACTTTACTCCAGAAGGCCCAGTGCTCATGGTGGGTAAGCAATCGATTCGTCTCACTGATGTGAAAAAGATTTTTGATGCCAACGAGCTTACGCAAACGGCAACTCTTGTCGAGGCTAAAGCTGAAGCCGGCCGCGACGCTAAAAATCTCAGCCAAAATGCCGTGGGCATGGGTGGCAATTTAGAAAACGTCGGCATGAGCCAAGATTTAATTAATAAATTAGAAAAGCAAGCGAGCTCCAATCTGGCGCAAGCAACGACACCAACAAATGACGTGGCCGATGCTCAAGCTCAAGCGACTGCCAACGCCGCGAGAGCACAAGTCCAAGCAATAATTTCTGGAGGTGCAATAAAAAAGTAAACGCATTGAAGTGAGTTAATTAAAAAAAAGGAATTAAAATGGCTAGTACAATCAATACAAAATCAAGCGGAGTAAGTCAGGTTGATCTTGACTATCTCAAAGAGGCGAAGGGTAAAGACACCCTTGCTTCAGGCGTGAGTTTTGATCAAGCCTTAACTCAGCAGGTAGAAAACGCAGCGAAAAAGGCAGATGCAGCCACTCCCAAAGTGACTGAGAAACCCTTGCTGAAATTTTCTAATCATGCAGTTGAGCGCATGAACTCGCGTGGCATTGTGATAACACCTGAGCAGATCACCAAGATCGAGCAAGGGATGCAAAAAGCACAAGCTAAAGGTGGCAAAGAAGCTTTAGTTTTGACTGATAACTCAGCATTGATTGTGAGTTTAAAAAGTAACACCGTGGTGACAGTGATGGATCGGGCATCGTTAAAAGAAAACGTGTTCACGAACATCGACACAACAGTGTTTGTATAAAAAGTTTTTAGAGGGCTGGTCCTCGTAGAGGGGGCCCTTCAAAATTGAACTCGCTGATCAAGGATGATCGGCGACAAGACATGGAGGTCTGTAATGGGTGTTTTATCATCACTATATACCGGTGTATCCGGCCTCGCGGCGCAAGGTGAGGCGCTTGGTGTTATCGGCGATAATATCGCCAACTCAAATACCACGGGGTTCAAAGCATCTCGTGCCGAGTTTCAAGACATCGTTTCAAAAAGTTTAAAGGGGATCCAGGGCGGTAATCAAATCGGTCGTGGTGTAAAGATCGGTGCTGTGAACCCCATTCTCGTGCAAGGTACAATCGACGCAACAGAAAAAGTTACGGATTTAGCAATTTCAGGCGACGGTTATTTTATTTTGCGCGGTTCCGACGGCGAATCGTTTACTCGTGACGGTTCGTTGCACTTCGATCGCGAAGGTTACCTCGTCACAAACGACAATCAGCGCGTGCAAGGTTTTCAAGCGAACGACAAAGGTGAAGTGATCAACAAGTCGGGCGATATCAAATTCCCACGAGCGTTGGTGCCCGCAAAAGCCACGACTGAAATTAAAATGGATCTGAATTTAGATTCACGTATCGGTATGGATAAACTAAAAACGTTTGATCCGAAAAATCCCTATGCCACAGCCGATTACTCGACGGGTGTTGAGATGTTTGATTCACAAGGTAACAAGCACTTGGTGACATTCTTTTTCAACAAGCTCGCCGATCGCAATTGGTCGTACAAAGGTTTGGTCGACGGCAATGAAGTAATGGGCGGTAAGCCAGGTGATATGGCCGAGGTTGTCACTGGTAGTGTGACGTTCACAGTTGACGGTAAACTCGACACTGAAATTCAGGCGAAGTCGGCGTTTAACTACAAAGGCGGCGCTCTACAAAACCAAACGGTGAAGGTGGATTTCGGTAATTCCGTGACCACTGACAAAGGTGATGGTCTCGACGGTACGAAGCAGTATGGTAAAGAGTCAGACTTGATCAGCTGGCATCAAGATGGTGCGGCGGCAGGTACAATCACCGGATTGTCATTTAACGATGAGGGTTACTTGACCGCTCTTTATTCAAATGGTTTGACCTCCGATCTCGCGCAGATCGCTCTGGCAAAATTTGAAAACCCAGAAGCGTTATTCAAAGTCGGTAACAACCGTTTGAAAGAAGCGCGTGATTCAGGTGCGCCATCGATGGGTAAACCCAATCGCGGTGGTCGCGGTAAATTGTTCGCGAAATCTTTAGAGCGCTCGACTGTGGATTTAGCTCTAGAGTTCGTGAATCTGATTCAAAATCAGCGCGGTTTTCAGGCGAACGCAAAGACAATCACGACGACGGATCAGTTGTTAGAAGAAGTCATTAACCTGAAGAGATAATTTTAGGTTCTAATTTTTAGGCCTGTCTCGGCGTCGCTCCTAGGTGAGCGCCGCTGGGGTGGGTGATAGACGTTTTTTGTAAGGCGGTCATAAATGACAGCCTTATTTTTTTTGCTGAGTGCTATATCAAAAGGATTTTGTGCTTGTGCTAAAATCTGAGTGTGTTGGAGTGCCCAAGATTCAGCTTTGCCGTTGAGCTTGTGCGCGGGCGCAATCTGCCTCGCTCATGTCTAGGTCAGGAACTCATTCTCGAGCTTATATCTGTCTCTCAAACTTATATAGCGAGCAGCTCTCTACCGTGACGTTTCAATAGCTCAGGATTGTCTTCTTCACGCTCGTGCCAAACGCCGCGGCGCCATTTGTCGACGACGATTCTCGCAAACGCGCGTGGTACTCCGCTGCCTTCAAGTTGATTGATTTTTATGTAGTCGGTAATTTTGGCGACGTATTTTGCGGTGGCGACGATGGTGGTGAAGGGTCGGCGGTCCCAAAAATTTTTGGCGGGTAGTTGGGTTCCGTCTATTGCGATAATTTTACGCATCTGTAGTGCGATGTCGCCGGCGAGTGCACGTACGAAGTGTTTGTATTGGCGGCGGCTTGCGACTTTCACGTGAAGATGCAAGTGATTGCTGGCGTTGGCGCTCGAGAGAATTTGTACTCCGCTCGCGACCGCGTGTTTTGCCATTAAATTGAGAATTATTGTGCGATTTCCGCCGCGAACAAATGACCAAATCCCTTTTGCCAGGGTTGAGCGCAGCACAAGATGCATTGAGAAGTGGGTAGAGATAGGTCGCGATCTTCTCCCCGAGCGTTGACGGCGCAACTCCCCACCATGAGCTGAAGGATGCAAATATTTGCTGGGTGTGAAACCGCTCACTCGTCCACGTCGAGCTCTCCCCAAAACCTTCGTTTTACCACCGAAAATCGCCATCAAGTGCAATCTATGTGACCGATGGTCTAAAGGCAAGAGAAAAACCGGTGGCGCGCAGAGGCAAAATGGAGGTGGGAGGCGGCAAATCTCTGCGGTGCTACGGGGGGGAGACGATGGTGGTGCAGAGATGTGGTGATGTGCGAGCGTAGCGAGACTAGTTCGACAGAATCTGCGCTAGGTCGATGAGGGCGCGGTTGACATGTTTTTTTTGCTTCAGACACACGCTCAGTTCGACGGTCGTCAGATTCTCGCCTTGGACCGCGACCATGATGTCACACAGACCGGCGCGTAGGTGGTCGACAGCGGCTGAGCCCATGCGTGAGGCGAAGAGGCGATCTATGGCGGTGGGTTTGCCGCCGCGCTGAATGTGGCCGAGAATGCAAACTGTCGCGAGCATGCCTGAGTGCTTGCGAATGTTTTCGGCGAGGTCGTACGCGCGGCCGGGTTTCACGCCTTCAGAGGTCACGAGAATCGAAGAATTTTTGCCGCGCGCGACTCCGCGTTTGATCAGCTCGATGGTTTTATCAATTTGAAAAGGTTGTTCGGGGATGAAAATATCTTCGGCTCCTCCGGCCACTCCGGCGGCGATGGCGATAAAACCTGAGTCGCGACCCATGACTTCGATAATAAACAGGCGATCGTGACTGGCGGCTGTGTCGCGAATGCGATCAATGGCATCGAGTGCGGTGTTGACTGCGGTGTCGAAGCCGATTGTCAATTGCGTGCCGTAAATATCGTTGTCGATAGTGCCGGGGACACCCACAATCGGGATTTTATGTTCTTGCCACAATAAATTTGCGCCGGTGAAGGAGCCATCGCCGCCAATACAAACCAATGCGTCGATGCCCTTCTCACGCAAATTTTGTACCGCCCGCGCGCGCGCTTCAGGTTTCATAAATTCTACACAGCGACCAGCTTTTAAAATGCTGCCGCCACGCTGAATGATGTTGGCCACTGAACGCAAATCCATATCGATGAAATTTTTCTCGAGGACGCCGTTGTAGCCCTGCACGATGCCCACAACAGCGAGTTGCCGCTGAATTGCTGTGCGTACAACGGCCCGAATGGCGGCATTCATTCCCGGAGCATCGCCACCACTTGCGTAAACACCGATTTTTTTCATTTGTGAGGAATCAAACTGCGCCATGAATTTTTCTCAGCTCGTGCACAACATCGTTGTGTCAGTTAATTTTGGGTAGCCATTAGCTAATGCAAATTCTGGCGGCCGCGATCGCTGCCGCCACCGTCGTCACCGCGAGCAGAGGAAGCGTCTTCGTCGTCACCGCGAGCAGAGGAAGCGTCTTCGTCGTCATCGCGACTAGAAGAAGCGTCACCGTCATCTCCATCTTCGCTCGCCGCGCCTTCACCGCGCTCGCTGCCGTCAGATGACGACGGCGAATCTTCTACCGGGACAGTGTACTTGCCCTCCGCCCACGAACCGAAGTCGATCATTTGACAACGTTCAGAACAAAATGGGCGATAGGGTTGATTCTCGCTGTACTCAGTAAGCTGACGACAACGCGGGCATTTTATTTGGCGAGCTGAAACAGGCATGCAAAAGTTCTCCGTTAAAAGAGATACTATAAGATTCAAAACTTCGTTTCAACGAGTGATTTGAATTGGTTTCTCGGGGGATCGTGAAGACCAGGGCCTATTTCCTGATAACAACCCAAGGATCAATTTATGGGCAACGACTACAAGAACGATTTTACTGACAACGACCGTTCACGCAAACGATGCCTTGGCCGATTTCTTGGTTAGCCCATCGAACTATAACTCGCAGATTATTAGCAGTCACTGCGCCGCTGAGCGGGTCCAGAATGACTTGCAAATTACCCGCTCTATCACCAAATGTAGAAATTTGGCTCGAAGCAATCACGCCGTTATTGTTACCGAGGTTCCAAGTCGTTTGCATCTGCGGAGCACTATAGCCACCCATGTTGGCAGCGCCGAACATAATGCCACCGAGAGAAGATCGGCCAGGACCACTGAATGTCATGTCATTAATCATAACTGTAATCATTGGTGGGCCTTGCATACAATTGCTGGCGGCTTCCCATTGAAACGGACCTACGCGGTCAGAACAAATGCCAAGAGACATTTGAAACTTGTTCCACAAATGTGAAACTGTCTCAAGGCGACCGGTCAAAGTTCGTGCGTTACGACCAAAACCCGTATTGCCATAAATCCCGTTACCATAACCATAGCCATTATAATTGCCGTAACCGCCGATCGACATGCCTGTGCGGCTGTCGAAGCAGTTGTTGTAGCTGTCGCTCTGAACGTTGCTATTGCTTTCGTTGTCGCTTGAACACCCACCGACAGCCATAGCCAGCGCCATAACTAAACTCGGCCATAATAATGCGTGCATTACGCGTTTCATATTCGGTGTGTCCTCCACTCGCACAAATCCATTACACAAACTGTGCCACGTGCGGGCTGGGGCACGGGCGCTAAATGGTGGGTTATATTAGCGATTAAGGGGAGTGGTGAGCTCGTCGACTTGTCAAAAATTTAAACACTACGACAAGAAAGGTCACTAAAATGAGGGCGTAGCTAAGGGCTTCAGACAGGCTCATACCCATCAGTTCGGGGCCGCGATAGTCCTCGCGGTAGTGCTCCATGAGTAATCGGCCGAGGGAGTGCAAGGTCAGCCAGGCGAAGAAAATAGTTCCCGGTTGTGTTAACCAATCGCGAGAATTGTTAGCACGTGAAACTTTTGGCGAACCGCCACCGGCACGGGTCGCGACTCGGCGTTTTTCGAGCACAAGCAAAATGACGAGCGCGAGCGTTTCGGTGAAAACCGCATAGAGCTGTGTGGGGTGGCGAAATCCCGAGGGTAAACCAGGGTAGGTGAATTCGATCATCCACGGTAAGCTGCAGGTGTCACCTACGCAGGCTTGACCAAAACAACAACCATTTAAAAAACAACCGATGCGACCAAGAGCGTAACCAAAAGCTATTACCGGAGCGAAAAAATCAGCCCATTTGAGAAATGGTTCTTTTTTTATACGCAGTAGAATCGCGGCGCCTAGAAGTGCTCCTAAAAATCCGCCGTAATAAACAAAGCCGCCTTGCCAGATCTTAAAAATTTCTAGGGGTGCCGATTTGTAATGGCCCCACTCCTCATAAAATACGTGCAGCGCGCGAGCGCCGATCAAACCGCAGATCATTATTACCAGACACACATCGAGCATAAGGCTGACGTCGACGGTGTATTGTGGGTTTTGGGCGCGGCGATAAAGCCAATAAAGACTTAAGCAGTAAGCGAGGCTGATCACGAGCAAATAGGTGGGTAAAACAACCTGTTGTGTGATGGCTATAACGGGGTAGATAACGGGCCTCTATACTTTTACTTGTTTATTCAATTGTGCTTTTTTAGATGGCGACTTTTTGAGCATTAAGAATGTTAAGATACAAACGCCGATTACGATTGCAGAGTCGGCAATGTTGAAGGCCGGGTAGCTGTAAATGTTTTTAAAGTGAAAATCGAGAAAGTCGATGACGTAGCCGAAACGTAAGCGGTCAATGTAATTGCCGATCGCGCCGCCACTTATAGTGCTAAGCGCGTAAATTTCGAGTTTCTCAGTCTCAGGCAAGCTTTGCAAAAATAGCACAATAATAAAAACCGCAATGGGCGGGATTGACAGAAAAAATACTTGGCGAAAGGTTTCGTGGGCAGTGCTGAAAATGCCCCACGCGGCGCCATTGTTGCGCACGTAAGTGAAATTAAAAAAACCTTCGACGATCGTGATTGACTCATTAAGGTTGAATGTAGAATGCACAATCATTTTGGTGAATTGGTCGATGGCGCAAATCGCAAATGTCATCGCAATAAGAATCATGTATTTTTTTTTCATGTCAGCGCCTCAACACATTTAGGGCAAACGTTCGGTAGCGTTGCATTCGTTTGCAGGTTTTCGTGGTAATGCCAGCAGCGCTCACATTTTTCGCCAACGGCCTTACGTGCAGCCACGCCTGTGTCGGAGGCAGAGGCTGCGGGACCGCTCGGGACCCCTGAACCAACAGTCACCTTCGACACAATTAAAATTTCGCGCAAAAAATCAGTGTTGAAGCGGCTGAACACAGCGGCCCATTCTTTTTTGTGAGACGA
>JAYUVI010000472.1:0-5122 GCA_043754135.1 Bdellovibrionales bacterium
TAACTCGTGCTCAAGTTTAATGAAATCGTCGAGCACGAGTTAAATTTTCCGGTTGTGGAGGCAGCTTAGGCGCTGGCGGTAAATGGGCGGCGATAATGATGGGACTTGTGCGAATCGCCCAAGCACGAAACTTTAAAATAGCGTGGGAAAGTTTTTTACGCGCCCAGCTTGGTTGGTTCCAACCGAGACTAGCAAGAAGATGTGGCTCGATCAGGCTGGGCAGAATGAAACGAATGATCGGTCTTTCGAGAAAAGAATAGCGTTTAACAACTGACTCACGGATATGACGGGCGACCTCTGCATTGGTATCAGAATAAAAACAGTTGAAACGCTCGTAGTTGTCAGCCCACTTGCGAAATTCAACCGCCGTGGCAGGCAGGCCGGAAATATTCATAAAAATTCCAATCTGCTGCCAATTGTAGAGCCACGATGTGGCTTCTCCGGCGGTGAGACTGCGCCAGCTGTATTTTTTGTTCCAATCGAGAAAATCGCATAAACCGAGACTGAGTAAATAAAGAAAATCTTGATTGGGTATGTCGTACTTCGCATGAACGTGGTTGATATGTTTAATAATGCCGTGACCACGGGCACTCTTGCAACCATAGTCAAAAACATCAACTAGCATCATGACCGTTGAATTCACTCGATGCACGCCGTGCTTTTCAAAAGACTTCGTACCGCCGACAACTTTTGAAATACGTGGCGAGGCCACTCCTTTGATAAGAGCGACAAGCAGACAGATTTCGATATCGAATACAAAATCTCCTCGCAGAATTCCGCAAATTTCTTGATAGTGCAGCGACGGGTTCAGCTTTGAAGTACGCTCGACTAAAGAGTTGCGTAATCGAATATTCATAGTTCGATGAGAGTACTCGGAAATATTTTCGGGTTCAAGCAGCGCCTCGCAACCGCCAACCAGTTTTCATGTTGCAACCGCATTTCGCCTTGCAATAAACACTCGAGACGCAGTGTCGGGTTCAACAGTTGCTTAAGGGGCATGAGCTGAGTGAGGATACTTTCAATCGAGTAAGGGGAAACATTGGTCACTTGCCATTGAACAAATGCGCGCGCATCGAAGAGCCCCATCTCTTGTAAAAAGTCGATGCGTTGTGCAACCAACATTTCATCCGTAAAGCTTTTGGCTAATCCCATTTTTTCGTCTAAATAGCGCCAAATGCGGGCCATGATTTCAATCGCGCGCAGATTTTGTAATTCTATCGGACTCATGGCACTACCACTTGGTTTCATTTTTAAAAAGTAGCTGCCATTCGGGTGCAGAGCCTGGGCTAGCGCCACTTTGTAAAATTCGAATTGAGCGTCTGAATTTTCGTCGTCATTTAACCAATTTTTCAATTGCTCGTTGAGGCGCACATTAACCAAATTTGAATCTTCCAGCAATTGACGCGATAGAGTCCATTCAGCGGCCACTCTTAACATGTCGGCGAGAGTGGCCATTATTTTAGTCGCACCAGCTTTCTGCGCGGCTAGCAATTGCCGATGGAAAAACAATGTGGCTCCAGGAAAATCACGGTCTTTTGGTGAGCGAGTGTCCACCAATTGTGTATCCTGCGAATGAGCATATGAGTCTGCGTAAGTTCGCAAATGGTTGAGAACACTTATTGTGTCGTTTCTTTGAACATCATAGTCGATATCGTCATAAGCAGTTAACTCAGGAATATTCTGCACATTTCTTTGCTGGTAATAAGTCGATTGCAATTTTGCAATCCAGTTTTCGGTTTCAAAATGAACTTTACGCGCCATCTTAAATCGCCAGCGCACTAAACTTTGACTCGACAAATTGTACATGCCATTTGCGTAAGAATAAGCGCACATCACTTCATGAGAATCAATTTGTGGTGCCTGTTGCAAGTACCACTCGTACACCTGACCAAAACCACGCATGCCGAAATTTTTCAGCTCGGCTGCGCGTGTGGCGCCAAGACCAGCGGCACCCCAAACCTGAACGCCTTGGTGAAGCGCGAACAAAATCTCTTTGTGTCGGCAAACGCCCGCATGTTGATCGCCATCGACTATTAAAATCACTCGTGGTTTTTGCGCGAGTACGCGGTGGATGTCGCCCGGTTTAGCGGGCGGCTCATATTGAGCGTCGATTAACCCGCGCGCTTCAGCTAAACTTAAACTTGGTCCTAAAAAAACAACAATGTCTTTTTTCATCAGACCCACGAGTATTTCATCCCTGGCACTACGACAAACGCCACTGGTATTGAAAATTTCTGCGAAGTCAGGTCGAGCGTGTAGGCCGCGTGAAAACCGTGATCTTTCAGACGTCGTAATAAAAACTGAAGGTCTTCTTCAAACGAAGCGTGCTGTGGGCCATTCGGGATTTGCTCAAATTCAAGACTAGAAATGGCGTCGGTGGGGTAACCAATGGGCGCCGACTGCGGCAATCGCGAAGCCAGCAAGTTGTCTTTCGCCCCTGAAACAATAGTGACAGCCGATTGAACAGCTTCAGTCAAAGCACGTGAGAGCGCAATTTCACGATTGAAGTGACAACCTGAGCCGCGAAAAGGGTAAACTCCTTTATACCCAGCAAACAAATCAACATATTGAATCTCGCAATTGAAACACGGCAGACCGAGGTCATGACTTAAGTTTTCAATTAAAATTTTATAATTAAGCTTTTGCGCGACATGTATCACCTCTTTAAGTTCAGGCGAAGAAACCGCTTCAAGAACAGTTTCTACATTCACTAATTGCGCGACACGATCAGCGATCTTCATTTGCTTCGTACGACCCACACCATGTCGCTCAATAAGCTCAAGAACTCCATGCACGACGGCTTCACTCCAGCTATTGCCCGACGCCAGTCCGTTTGAAATGGCCCGCAGATACATTTGCTCCGGGTAAGTGCGAGTGTAATCCATGTCGAAATAAGCGCGTGGTAAAAGTACGCTCTCGTGAGTGTTGAGATCTAAACCCGTTACCCAAGCGAGCTTTTGCGTGAGGAGTGAGTGATGCGCGTAGTTAGCAATATCAAGCGGATTAACGGCTCGCGGTTGTCGGCCATACAGATGGGCATTTTCGATTTCGGCGTAAGCAGCGACACAGTGAGGAGTTGGTAAGTTCTCAGCTTGGGCAAACTCAATGGCCTCCATAATAGCTGAAATTTTTGAAAGATCGGCGGTCAAACCCTTGCCTTGAGTTACGCTGATAGATTTACCTAGAGGGCGAACACACTGGTAAACCGGTAACGGCAATGTTTGTAGAGCCGTATCATGTGAAAGCGAACTGATACCGAACTCTAGTAATAGCGGTAGAATGCGCTGCAAAGTGTCCTCAGGAGTGCGCGATCGAGTTGTACCAGGCAATGTAAATTTCGTTGTCATCATATTGGGGCTGTTTTTTTAGCTATCTTTGTCATCTTGCTTTTTGTTGAACCGGTGGTATCGTTTTTAGTGGACAGAATTATCAATAAAACACCTATGGAGCAACAACTATGCAGGACGCAACAAACCCTAATCAAGTCGATATTTCCAGCTATCGTTTGATCACGCGCTCACTCACTGGCGACGCTGTCGATACCTGGGGCCTGCATAGAATTTTAGAAAGAAAAATCGTTGCGACAGATTTTGTGAGCTTTCAATGCTTCAACACCGGTCGTGGTGTCGACGTTTATGTTGTTGATTCAGGTATTCAAGCTCAACACATCGAATTTTATTCGTCTGACCCTGACGAAAAGCGCGTGAATATTTTGTTTGATGCTTTCGGTGGTGGCGGCGAAGATCACATTGGTCACGGTACTCATATGGCTTCGATTATTGCCGGCCAACAAGTGGGTTTTGCCGTTAACGCACATTTACACATTGTGAAAGTTTTTGATCGCGAACTGGTGGTGAATCCTGACCACGTCGTCGCCGGCCTTGAGCATGCGATTCAACATCATCAGCAGAAAACGAGTGGTCGCCCCAGTGTTCTCAGTTTAAGTTTTTCGACGGTGAAATCGGGCCGTATCGATAAAAAGATTCAAGAAGCTCTCGCTGCAGGCATGACCGTTGTTTGTGCTGCTGGCAATCATGCACAAGAGGCGAGTCAGTTTTCACCAGCGCACTTAGGCGAAATTATCACGGTCGGAGCTATCGACCAACAGAATCAATTTATTACGGGAGAAAAAGGCAGTAACTATGGCGCACAAGTTGATATTTTGGCGCCGGGTTTCGAAGTTGAAGGAGCGGGCATAGCGAACGACCGCACATATTATAAAATTTCTGGTAGTTCAGTTTCAGCTGCTTACACAGCCGGAGTTTGTGCGTGTTATTTGGAACAATTCCCCAGCGCAGATCCGTTTCAAGTGAAGGAGCTCGTCATTCGGTCGGCGACTACTGGCGCTGTGGATTTTGGCGCGACTGAAATCGGTGAAGCGACACCTAACCGAATACTTTTTTATGAAATGCAAAAGCTGGCACCACGGTGGATCGACAACAACACCACGTTGGTGGGAATTTTCTTTTGGGGCCAGGAGGCACGCGGACAAGTCCAGTGCAGTAGCCGCACAGATGCCGATTTGCAATTTGCAATTGTGGATGGTCACTTGCCAGAAGGTTTAACACTCAATTCAAGTGGCGAAATTAGAGGCCAACTCAGTCCTTATCGTGACCAGTTCGGTGAAAAAACTCAGTACTACACCTTTCTCGTTCGCGCGACTGATGTTAACGGCTCAACAGATCGTCTTTTTTATTGTGTCGCGACTGAAGAAGCTGAAATCCAAAAAGAAAATTTCACCGATGCTTACCTAGTCGAACTTTCGAAAGCCGCATGCGCTTGTTGCGGTTGTGGTTGTTGTTCATCATGACCGAAATTTTTGCTCAGCAGTTCCATCGCTCAGTGCTCGATGATTACTTGAACGATGATGTTGTGCGAATTAGAACCGGTATTTCGATAAGTGAGTTGCGTAGCACGTATGATCGCGTCTGCACTCGTTACCAGTTTTTAACGAAAGACCAGCGCGCAGGCTATGACGGCATAGGCTTACAATATGCCGACGCCAGTAACCCACTATATGATGGTTTAGATAATTATTTCGAAAGTCATCAGCCCGTTGGGGCCATTTTTAAATACCCTATGATTTTTAATGAGGTCGGTGAGTTATTTAAAAAAGAATTAG
>JAYUVI010000473.1:0-4156 GCA_043754135.1 Bdellovibrionales bacterium
CCGCCACAACCCGCCGTCAGCGCGAGTGCTAGTGGCATCGTTAACGGCCCAAGCAGTGGAGTTACTGCAGTTCATGTAGAGGGCGAAAGGCCGTACAGCTCACTGGGTGATTTACAATTCGACGGGATCGACCCGATGATTTTTTTCGGGGTAGATACTGTGGCCGTAGCGCAAGCGATTGTGCGTTTTTCTGATCCCTTACAAGATCACAATATCAATTTATTTTTGGGCAGCGGTTCGTTTGGCGAATATTCGGCCGGTCTACAATATGTCAATTCTGAGCACGTCGTGAACTGGGATGTTTTGGGCCTTTACCAGCGTCGCTCCGAAGTCGATGAAGACACTTCGGTGTCGAGCAATGACTCTGATAATTGGATAATTCTCGACCGCTACGATGCTTGGCTCGCGGGCGTTGGTTTTAACTCGACGTTTTTTCGCCGCCCACAAACCGCCGCTGCGTTAAGTTCGCATTTTGTTTATGAAAATGAAGACCCGCACATTGCCATGAGCGATGTGGATCAAAAATACACGCTGCTTACACAAATCGACTGGGGTTACTCAATCACAGCGCCTCTCGCTTACCGCGAGTACAAAGCTTTGAGTTTTGATTTTGATCACGAATTTATACAAACAGCGCCGGATTGGACCAGCGATCGCAATATTTTTGGCGCCCAACTGGCGGGTCAGTACGATTTCTTTCGCGAAACTTATTTATCGGCGAGCTATCAAAAAGCGATGACCGATGGGCCGTTTGCGATTATTCCGCTCAAGGTGGGACCCGGTGATTTTCCCTACCCAACTGTAACGCGGGTTCAGCGCAACACGACTTTTTATGATTTGGGGTATTACGAGCTGAGTAAGCTTTCGTTGGGTTTTACACAGGCTCTTAATTGGAGTTACTACTTCACGAAATTTCCGTTTTCGTTACGTCGACTCGCTCTGCTCGCTGAATACAACGAGTATTATGGGTCCTTCGCCAAAGATACATCGCAAGAAACCCTCTTTCACGAAGCGGGCGCAGGTGCTGAATTTGAACTTTTATTTTTTCACCGATTCCCGCTCCGTTTGCGCTACATGCATTACAAATCAAGCTTTCGCGATGAGAATGCTTCAATCTTTACGGCGGGGATAAATCAGGGACTTTAATTAGCGTCGCTTAAGCAACGCCTGTGTAAGGTCAGCGAGAAAAGATTTTATATAAAGCAGAAGCTGCTCAGAACAAAGTCTACAACCAACGCAAAAACCACGGTCGTTTTGACTCTGGCTTTACTATAACTGTGGGCGCAGCGGGCCAGGTAAAGTCCTGGTAAGCGGCGCAGACTTCGGCCCATGTCGTATTTTTTTGCAGAAAACTGTCGATCTCAGTTTGGTAAAGTTCTTTTTGATCCCAATAATGGCCAATCAGAGAATCACTGGCAAAAACTCGCGTGTACTTTTGCAAATAATGGGAAAACGCCAACTGCTCCATGATGTGCTTTGGGTAAATGGCGTGCATTGCATCGGTCAACGCTAAAACACGCGGGAGTAGCGCCTTATTTTTTTGTGAAATACCAATCGCACCCGCGTTCCACATAACCGTAGACGTAGAAAGTTGAACTTTTTCACCTGGTGAACCCGTGACTTCGTCGGGTAATGGTAATTCAAAAACATGCTTCTTTACAAATTTGGCAATTTTTTTCGACAGTGGGTCGCCGCCCTCGCTTAAAGCATTTTCCGCAATATGCATGAGGCTGGTTTGATCATCGACACGCGCGAAAAGTGGCGCCGGGTCTTGGCGAAAATAAGTGTCGCCATCGACGTAAAAGAGTGGGCCTTCGAACTGCTGGGCGGCATCCATCAAAATCTCAACCTTCACACGATGAACGAAATTAATCGCGCCACGCCACTTTTGAATTTGTTGAGAAGTGACATCGACCAAACGCAAGCAGGGGTTAGCGCTTTTCAAAAAATCCCCCAAGTAACGGGCAAAAAATTCGCGATTGTCGGTGTACACCCAAATCTTGATTGGGCTGTTTTTAGGTATAACCTGAGTCAGAGAGATAACTGAAAACAACGTCTGTCGAATGACATCTTCGCGGCCATAAGCTTGATAAACTAAAACCATAATCTCTCCTCGACTTAATTCTTTGCATAAATTAATGTTTGGCGAACTAGTTAAAATACCTTTTGGTAAATCAGTTCACTACCCATTTCACTTATTTAATTAAATGATGCTTTTCGTACCAATGAATTGCGTCGTGCAAAATATTTTCCAGCGACGATTGAATAGGCTCCCAACCCAACTCTTGTTTGGCGCGACCGGGGCTCGCCACTAACTCAGCTGGGTCACCCGCACGTCGCTCACCATATTTTACATTCACCTGTCGACCGCTGATTGTTTCAACTGCCGAAATCACTTCCCGCACCGAATGGCCACGACCGGTGCCGAGATTGTAGGCGCGAAAACTATGTGCCGCTGATATCGACTTAAGCGCGAGCACGTGGGCACGCGCGAGATCAGTGACGTGAACATAATCACGAATGCAAGTGCCATCGGCCGTCGCATAATCCGTACCAAATACAGTGAGTGGTCGCTCCTTTTTAAAAGCAGCCTCAATAGCGAGCGGTATTAAATGCGTTTCGGGAGTATGATCTTCACCGATCTGACCATCGCGATCAGCACCCGCAGCATTAAAGTAACGAAGGGCGACAGCACTCAGCTGACCGCATTCACATAAATTCTGTAAAATTTTTTCGACCAGCAATTTGGTGTGACCATAGGGATTAATCGGTTGTTGCACCGACGTTTCTTCAATAGGCGATCGCTCGGGCACTCCATAGGTCGCGCACGAGCTTGAAAACACCAAACCTTTGACTCCGGCTTCTTGCATGGCCGACAACAGTGAAATTGTGCCAGCCACATTATTTTCGTAATATTTATGGGGCTCGCGCATCGACTCACCCACGTAAGCGTAAGCCGCAAAATGCACGACGGCCACGATCTTTTCACGCTTCATAACATCAACCAGTTTCTGCCGTTCAAAAAGCGAAACTTGGTAAAAAGGCCCCCACTGCACAGCCCATTTGTGACCGTAAACCAAATTGTCGACGACGACCGGAGTAAAACCCGACTGTTTCAAAATTTTGCAAGTGTGTGAGCCCACGTACCCCGCCCCGCCGGTGACAAGCACGTTCATCGCACAAGCCCTTCACGCATCAAACGCAAACCTTCATCAAGCTGTACTTGCGGCGCCCAAGGTGCGAGTTCTTGCCGGGCCTTGGTTAAATCAGGCCGACGTTGTTTGGGGTCATCTGACGGGAGCGGTGCAAACTGCAACTGCAGATTTTTATCGCTAAATAGTTTTTGCACGGCCTCAGCCAATTGCAAAATCGTGAACTCGCGATCGTTACCCAAATTGACTGGCTCAGTAAGATTGCTTTCAGCATAGCGAGTGAGACCCGCAATCAAATCTGAAATATAACAAAAGCTGCGCGTCTGTTGACCATCGCCATAGACTGTCAACTTTTGCCCAGCCGTGGCTTGCACGAGAAAATTAATAATTACACGGCCATCATTTGGGTTCATGCGCGGCCCGTAAGTGTTGAAAATTCGCACGAGCCCATGTTGAGTTTTTTTCTTCCAGTTATGGGTGAACAATAAAGCCTCGCCAAAGCGTTTGGCCTCATCGTAGCAAGAGCGAATACCAAAGCTGTTCACATAGCCCCAATAGCTTTCGGGCTGCGGGCTACAATCGGGGTCGCCGTAAACTTCACTTGTCGAAGCATAAATCACGCGGGCGCGACAGCTATCAGCAAACTCGAGGGCGTGGTTGAGCCCCAAAGAGTTCACCCATAATGTTTCGAAGGCCATTTCTTGGTAAAGTGGAGGTGACGCCGGCGAAGCCAAATGAAACACGTGACTGATTTTAGCGCGCAAATGGGATTTCAGAATTTTCGACCAATCCCAAGGCTTTGTGACATCTTCCTCAAGAAAAGTAAGAAGTTCGGTCGCGCCTTTCAGCTTTTGTAAATGCGTGCGGTTGTCGCGCATGCCGGTACAGAAATTATCAACACACACAACGGGTACATTTTGCCCAAGAAAATACTCGGCCAAATTCGAGCCGATAAAACCGCCACCGCCAGTAATGAGCACACCTGTTATTTTCATCTCTTTTCG
>JAYUVI010000474.1:0-2623 GCA_043754135.1 Bdellovibrionales bacterium
CTTCGTCAGCAAAGAAGTGATACCCGTTTTACAAGAGTGCAATCGCAGTGAGACTTTTCCGAAACATTTGATCCCGCGATTTGCAGAAATGGGATTACTTGGATCAAATTTGCAAGGTTACGGTTGCGCCGGCTTGGGCAACGTGGCTTACGGCTTGTCGACTCAGGAGCTTGAACGCGGAGACTCCGGCATTCGTTCTTTCTGTTCGGTACAAGGTTCTTTGGTCATGTACCCCATTCACACTTACGGCAGTGAAACGCAAAAAGAAAAATATTTACCAAAGCTTGCCACTGGTCAAATGATCGGCTGCTTCGGTTTGACTGAACCCGACGCTGGTTCAAACCCGGGCGCCATGCGCACGAAAGCTGAAAAAGTAAAAGGTGGTTACAAGCTAAATGGCAATAAAATGTGGATCACCAACGGTTGCATTTCTGACATCGCCGTCGTGTGGGCACAGTGTGAAGGTGACATTCGTGGTTTTATTATTGAAAAAGGCACTCCCGGTTTTACGACTTCAACTATGAAGGGTAAATTTTCTCTGCGCGTGAGTGTGACGAGCGAATTGCACATGAAAGATTGCGTGGTGCCTGAAGAAAATATGCTGCCACAAGCGAAAGGCTTGAAAGGACCATTGTCGTGCTTGACTCAAGCTCGTTACGGGATTGCATGGGGCGTGTTGGGCGCCGCGAACGCTTGTTTTCATGCTGCTCTTGATTATTCGAAAGATCGCACTTTGTTCGATGGTAAACCTTTGGCCGGCTATCAATTGGCGCAGGCGAAACTTGTGAAAATGGCGACTGAAATTACTAAGGGTCAGTTATTGATTTTGCAAGTCGGCCGCATGAAAGACAAAGGCACAATGAAGCCGCATCACGTGTCGATGGCAAAGGGTAATAACTGTCGCGTCGCTCTCGATGTCGCGCGCGAGGCCCGGGATATGCTGGGCGCGAATGGGATCATCGATGAATACCCGGTGATCCGCCACATGATGAACCTTGAGACGGTCAACACTTACGAAGGTACTGAAGATGTGCATCGATTGGTTGTGGGACAGGAGTTAACTGGCATCGCGGCGTTTCGCTAAACGACATAAAAAGCGCATCTGACTGCGGTGCCAGTCGCATCGAACAGGTACCCGGCTCCTCGAGCTTGCTCTGCGGCGCCACCCGTTCGATTGTGCGATGGGTGCGTACACCCGCCTCCGCGCGCGCTCCCGTGCGCCTTGCATCTGCACTCTTTATGTTCGTTTAAACTAGATGATTTTAAATTTAGTTCAGGGTCACAAATATGAAAAGTTCGTTTGTACAAATCGAGAAAAATTTTTTGCCGAAGGTGCGGGCGCTGAATTTGCGACGCGCTTTTGATGGCGTCTATGCCGATAGTCGGCGTACACACCCGAAAAGATTTATGTGGGATCACTGGCATCTCGAGGGCCAATACCGCATGCACCGCACACTCGCTCGCGAGTTTTTACCGCCGGCACTCTACAAATCGTTAAAAGATGAACTCGTTAAATATGGCCAAGATCACTTGGGTTGCCATTCTATTTCTGAGCCGTGGCTGAGTTACTACACTGAAGGCGACGAACAACTTTTTCACTCCGATGCTCCCCATGGCCCTTGGGCGTATGTGTATTCTCTGACGGATTGGGCGGCGCGCGCGTTTCGCGGCGGCGAGACTCTCATTTTTCGCCCTAAAATTTTGAACTACTGGTCGCAGTTCACTCGTAAGCGCGGTTTTGAAATGAATGATTTGGTGATGAGTGTGCCGGCCGAATTTAATCAGCTTCTGGTGTTTGACCCGCGTTTACCTCACGGAGTTCGTCGCGTGAGTGGCGTGCACGATCCCCGTGAAGGCCGACTGGTGGTGCATGGCTGGTTTGTGAACCCCGAGCCTTATGTAACGGGGGCTTTGAAGATGAATGAAGCCGTGGCGACTGCGATTAATGAGACGTTTGACGCCATTTTTGCTGAAGACGATTCTGGCAGTGGAGAATCTCGAGGTGCCAAAAAAAATCCGCGTGCAAAAAGCCTCACTGAGTCTGCGCAAGGTCGAACAAATAAAATCTCGCACTCAAACAGTAGTTCTTTCGCTGAACTGACCCGTGACTTAATCGGCACCGTGGTCTTTCGTTTAAAAATCGCGCGCGGCGGTCGCGTATCCAGTGGGCGTATACTTACAAATACGCTCGTCAATTTGAATGGTGCGCCGACTATGGGCGACTCGGGCCGACGTGGCAGTCGCAATACCAAAAATTCTAATGCAAGTGTTGCGCTCGTGACTCGCCTACAAAAACAACTCGAAAAAATGCAAATGCCGAAAGCGCGGGGCGCTTCAGAACTCACCTTGCCATTTATTTTAGATTAACTAATCGGTCGACCTGCATCGCGCCCTGAAAGCCGTCAAGTCAGTATGGGTTTAAAGATAAGGTGATCACTGATTCACCATGACCTACTATTTCCCCGCCGATCTGCCGATTCGCTGATCCGACGGCACGACTAACAGAATGGGCTGATCTCCCAGAAGCAGAATCGCCTTTCCATTTGCTTTTTGCGTGAGTTGCCGATGCTCCATTCAATTCACGCGCGTTCACACCTCACAAAATGAGTTGGCCGCAAAGCGA
>JAYUVI010000475.1:0-2270 GCA_043754135.1 Bdellovibrionales bacterium
GAGTTCGCGACGGCTCACAGGTTTCCCGTCGTGAGCCAAACTAACTGAGAACAATGTGCACGACTGAACCGGCCTGTGATACCGTAGACTAATGAAAACTACCTTCGCGAAAACATTCGTAATCTTAGCTTTAGTAGCTCTTAACTCAGCCTCGGCTTCGGCTGCGAGTTACCTCAACCTCGCAAGCGACCCCGCACTAAAAGTAATGCCAATTGTTGGATACGAAACTGTGTTTCGCGATTATCCAGCGCCGCACACATCGACCCGACTCATTTACGGATTGCGAGTGAGTTACGGAATCCCGGCGCTTTCGGGCGAAGCCGAATACACCGTGGGTAATGACGTAGAAAATTATGTGAGCGCACCTGAACGCATTCGAAATGCTGACGAGAATTTAAAGCTTGGATTAACTTCGTCGTATCATCCAGTCGAAGTCTTTTTTGTGAGTGCTCGCGCTGGCGGCCAAGCAACTCGCGGTACTCGCGAAGTGACGTCGTCTGGAGTAATAACTAAGACAACTAAAGATTTAGAAGTTAATCCGTACGCGGGCGCTGGTCTCGGATTTCATCTGAGTTCATTCTTAAGCCTTAGCGCCAACTCGACGGTCATCTTCCGTGATTACAAAGACATGAAGAAAAATGACCTTCAGAGTACCGTGGCGCTCTCAATCGGTGTGAACTAATAGAGCTTCTTTAACTTTTCGAAGTGCTCAGGCAGTACTTTGCCTGTCTGGCTATCCGACATGATGTTCGAAGCATTATATTCGACAAGATAGCTGCATGATGATGGCTGCCAAACTTCTGAATACTGATCTGGCAATCCCATCACGTGACCAAACTCATGGATCAACGATTTCTTACGCGCCAAAGTCGAAAGGTGAATCTCACCCTCTCTTTTTGCAACGTAAGCTCGCTCGCCCACAGCGAGATCGATTAAGAATCTGAAAACATTCGCTGAGAATGAATTTTGCCATTGCACCTTAATTTTAGAGCCACCCAACTGCCATGCATTTTCAAGAATAGAAGAAATCACCGATGTTGCAGCACCGAACACGTCGCCGTAAACGCGAACTCCCAAAGTTTGTGAGTCTAAACGTTCAACTGCGCGACTCTTCCAACCAGCTAATCGTTCGACTTGTGATTTCAAGCCGTCGATCATTTTAGAAAGTGAGTTACGCTTCGATGAGGTCGAAGAGTCATTTTGCATGTGATAGAGATGATACGCAAAATATGGTTCACGATTGAGACTCGCTCGAGCACCTGCATCTAGAGAAATTGTCGAACAACTTGAGTCACGCTCACAAGCTACAGCCAAGTTTAAGGTGTTCGTCAGCATCGCTTCATCGCTGCGACCAAAAGCGTAACCGTAAGCATCGACCGCGCGATCTTTATCGAGCATGATGACACTTCTAACCATTGCATTAAGTCTTGCCCAATATTCGATTGGCGAACTTGAATTTAGTTTTCCATAAAACTCTTCAGCTTTAACCCAACTTTGGCTTTCAGTTTCCCACTTATCAGGAACAGACTTTTCTTCTACGTCATAAAGCTCAATCGGACCGGCCGCCACCTTGTTTAAGTAACCTGAGTCACCAGACTTTGATTTCAACCCTGTTTCAATGAGTGACTGGCGATCGTCTAGGTCGCGCGCTATCTGAAGGCGCAATGATGAATTGGCTTTATCACAGTCAGAAGCCCACTCGCCTCGTTGAATCTGCTCTAAGTTTGAAGAGAGACTGCCATCGAGCCTTTGGCTCGGCTCGCTACGATTTGGGCCACCCTTGCTACATGCACTAACAGCGACCGATAGAACGAAAACAGCGGTTTTTAATTTCATACAGAAAGTTATAAGCGACCAACGGGATAAACGAAATCTATGCGTGGAGGATTGCAGATTTTTCGCATAAAAAAAGCCGGATCAAAGATCCGGCTTTAACATCATCAAGTTGTAAATCTAGAGACTAAGGAATGATAGTTGCGTTCAGCGCTAGTGTCGAAACCATGTCGTCGTACTGATTGATGTGGTCGTCAACGAACTGTGCTGCGGCAAGAGCTTCTGGGTTAGCCAATGTACCAACTTGTACGTCTTGATCTAACTGACCCAAAGCTCGGATGCTCAACTTCACTGCTACTGTACTTTCAAGATTCTGATCGCCCATCATCCACATCATCAAACCAGTTCCGATTGTCTCGAAAGCTTTGTTTGAACGAAGTGAAGTTAAAGCTTCAGTACGAGCTTGAAGTGAATTAGCACGATTCAAACCGGCATAA
>JAYUVI010000476.1:0-4967 GCA_043754135.1 Bdellovibrionales bacterium
GCTGGTCGGCATCTGGACTTTGTTTTTGTTTAAAGATGAAGTCCCGTGGATCAAACTGATGAAAAGCACCGCCTTCATCGCTTTATTTTCTTTAGTCATGGGTTTTGTTTATTCAGAACGCATTTTGAGTTTTGCTGAAACCGCGAGTTATCAAGACAAGGTCATTTACTCAAAATCTTCAAAATATCAGCGCATTGTGCTGACCAAATCGAATGATGACTTTCGCTTATTTCTCAATGGCAATTTGCAGTTCAGTTCAAAGGACGAATACCGCTACCATGAGGCCCTCGTGCACATGGGACTTGCTTCACTCAAAAATCCCAAGCGGGTGTTGGTACTCGGCGGCGGCGACGGCCTCGCTATTCGCGAAATTTTAAAATACCCGAGTGTTGAGTCTATAGTATTGGTCGATCTCGACCCTGCCATGACTCAACTCTTCACCAAGCACGAAGCTTTACGCGAAATGAACCAAGACGCTTTTCATTCAGATAAAGTCACCGTGTATAACGATGATGCTTTTTTATGGTTGAAACGGCATTCAACAGCGAATTCAGAAAAACATTTAGAAACAGATTCAGAAAACAATTCAGAGAAATTCGATTTTATCGTGGTCGATTTTCCTGACCCGAGCAATTACTCGGTGGGCAAGCTCTACACCAATTCGTTTTATCGTCTGCTAAAAAGTGCTCTCGCCGAAAACGGCCTCAGCGTGATTCAAAGCACTTCACCCTATGTGGCGAAAAAATCTTTTTGGTGTGTCGATAGCACTTTAAAATCGGTTGGTTTGCACACCACCCCTTACCATGCGTACGTACCGGCATTCGGTGACTGGGGTTATATTTTAGTCGGCATGCATGAGTTTCAAGTGCCAACGGTCTTCCCAGCCGGCCTTAAATACATGAACGCCGAAGTGGCGAAGACTCTTACGATCTTCTCGCAAGATATGATTGTGGCCTCGAATATTATTAATAAACTGAACAACCAAGTCTTAGTTCAATATTTCGAAGAGGAGTGGGCCGATTATGTCCACTGAGCCCTCACCGGCTGAAACCTGTAGCCATAACCCCATCTCACTTTCGACAAGAACTTTTTCACGCCGGCGTCTTTTTAAATTCGCAGGTGGCGCATTTTTCACTCTACTCGCCGGGTATTTAAGCTTTCGCTCTTACCTTCGCACAAAGAAATATTTTTTTTCGGGCAAACTTCAAGGGCCCAACGCAAAAGCGGGGCACTTGCTTCGGGATGGTTTTAACCAGACGCCGACGACAACTAAAAAAATCAAGACTGCCATTGTCGGCGGTGGTATTGCCGGCCTCTCGGCCGCTTGGTGGTTAAAGAAAAATCACGACACCGATTTTATACTTTTTGAAATGGAGAGTGAAACCGGCGGCAATTCTCGCTCCGGGCAAAATCAAATTAGCCCTTACCCTTGGGGCGCACATTACGTACCTCTCCCGAGCCCCGAAGCCCATTACGTGCGCGAGCTTTTCGAAGAGCTCGGCGTGATCACCGGCTACGAAAAAGGTTTGCCGGTGTATAATGAATTTTATTTATGTGCCGACGCCCACGAACGACTTTATTTTCAAGGTCAGTGGCAAGAGGGCCTAGTGCCCCAACATGGCGTGCCCATGCTTGAAAAAAAACAATATGAAGAATTTTTCGGTTTTGCAAGTACGTTCAAAGAGAAAAAGGGCCGTGATGGCCGCTATGTTTTTAATATCCCGCTTGAACACAGTTCCCGCGACGCTGAGTATTTGCAACTCGACAAAATCAGCATGGCTGAATTTATGCATTCGAAGGGTTGGACTTCTCAGCACCTTAATTGGTACGTCAACTACTGCTCTCGCGACGACTACGGGTTGCCTCACTCAAAAGTGTCGGCTTGGGCGGGCTTACATTATTTTGCTTCACGATCAGGCCTAGGCGCCAATGCCGACTCACAAACGGTACTCACGTGGCCCGAGGGCAATGGCTTTCTCGCCCACAAGCTGCACGAAAAAGTCGCCGAGCAAATACAGAGTCAGTCACTGGTTTACTCAATACGAAATCATAACAACTCAAGCAAGGGCGCCAGTGGCACTTCTGGCGGCGCCTATGTCGACGTGCTGAACACTACCGATCAAAGTCTCACGCGCTACGACGCTGATCACGTCATTTACTGCGGCCCGCGCTTCACCGCCAATCGTGTGATTCAAAATTTACCGACTCACGAGCAACACCAGGTCGACTACGCCCCTTGGTTAGTCGCCAATATTTCTTTAAGCGAAAAACCCACTTCGACTTCGGGCGCGCCCCTTTCGTGGGACAACGTCAGCTACTACAGCCAATCTCTGGGTTACATCAATGCCACTCACCAGAACTTGACTTACAACCACAGAGAAACAGTTTTGACTTACTACCTACCACTCGATAGCGACACGCCAAAAAAATCGCGCATTAAAGCTTACATGACTTCGTATGAAGAATGGCTGGACGTCATCGTGCCCGACTTAGAAAAAATGCACCCGGGCATCACTCGTTACATCACACACCTCGATGTTTGGGTCTGGGGCCATGGCATGGTGAGCCCTGGCGTTGATTTTATATGGAGCGAGCAGCGCCAGCGTATGCAAAAACCTTTCGGCCGTGTCCATTTCGCCCACTCTGACATGAGCGGTGTTTCGATTTTTGAAGAAGCGCAATATCGTGGTGTCGAGGCCGCAAAAATAATTTTGCAGAAACGTGGCCCAGCGAGCGTTGCGTGAGTTTTACCCAAACCCAAACCCAAACACCTATCAAACTTTCGCCTATGACAATACTCACTACGCAAACGAATTTTATGAAAACACCTTGGCTGAAAAACGCCTCTTTTGATATTGCGTTTATTTTATCTCCGGCGATCTTATCAGTGGCACTGGTCGCAATCTTTTCAGACTCACTCAATAATACCGCCAACACGCCGCTATGGGCTTGGCTCTTGCTCGTGCTCGGCATTGATGTCTCTCACGTTTACAGCACACTCTACCGCACTTATTTGAATTCGACGGAGTGGCAGGAAAACAAAACTCTACTCACGGTGATACCCATAGCGGTTTGGTGCGTAGGTGTGCTGCTCTATTCGGTGGGCCAACAAGTGTTTTGGTCAGTGCTCGCCTACGTGGCGGTTTTTCATTTTATTCGACAGCAGTATGGCTTTTTACGCCTGTACTCACGCGCAGATTCGCAGGCGCCGTGGGAGCGCCGACTCGATAGCGCCATAATTTACCTCGCCACACTGTACCCGATACTTTATTGGCACACTCACCAGCCGCGCAATTTTCATTGGTTCGTCGATGGCGATTTTTTACCTGGACTGCCACCGGCACTGACGATTATCACGGCGGCGCTCTACGGCGTAGTCGGTCTCGCATACATCGGCAACGAAGGCCGTCGCGTAAAACATGGCCACAGGTTCAATGTGCCTAAAAATCTTGTTGTTACGGGGACGGCGCTCTCTTGGTACGCGGGTATTATTTATTTTAACGGCGATATGATTTTCACCATCACCAATGTGGTTTCGCACGGCATTCCCTATATGGCGTTAGTTTGGCTGTACGGCGAGAAGCAACAACATAAACCCCAAGCACCGCTAATCGCAGGTCGCTTTTCTTACAAATTATTTTTCTCAAAATATTCTCTGCCGATTTTTTTCGCCTCACTACTTTTGCTCGGCTACATCGAAGAAGGCTTTTGGGCAGGTTTTGTCTGGCGCGAACATCTTGAAGCCTTCGGGGCATTTGCTCACCTGCCGGCCATCACGGCCAAAGACACTTTAAGCTGGCTTATTCCACTACTCACCTTGCCGCAAGCGACACACTATGTGCTTGATGGATTTATCTGGAAATTAAAAGACTCCGAAGCCAACTGGCAAAAAGTTATATTTAACCGCTAAGGCGGCACGCAAGTTTTCAAACTTGTTCGCATCAAAATTAAGCATCACCTACTTCGCCCCACGTTGACCCGCCACCCACTTCGAGTGCGGGTAAACGAGCTGAGCTAAAATCGCGCCGACGGTCGCGAGAAGCATATCCCACTGCGTATCCCACTGATCACCTTGCATGCCGAGAAAAGCATCAGCGCCTTGGCCGAGCATCAACGCCGCCGCCCATTCGAGAAATTCATAAAGCACGCTCACGCCCATGCATACAGTGACCACCACGAAAAACAGCCATGCTGGTTTTACCAATTGAGCCTGACGAAAAAGTATTTCTCGAGCAATAAGCGCCGGCACAAAACCTTGCATCAGGTGACCTAAGCGATCGTAGGGGTTACGCGACCAACCCATGAACTCCTGCACCCAAAAACCCGCCGGCACTTCGGCGTAAGTGTATCGACCACCAATCATCAATACGAGGCCGTGCAAGAAAATCCAAAATGTGATGTAGCGCGGGAGCGGGAATTTTTCTCGCGTATACAATAAAAGCGGTATAGCAAGCATGACCGGAAAAACTTCTAGCCACCAAGTCCCACGATCTTTAGGCGCAATACCCGTGAGCACAAGCATAAAAACCCAACCCGCAATCATGAGCCACAAGGCTCTTTTAGTAAAAGGCTGCATCCACGTATTAAAGCAAATGTCCAACAGTTGGTCAGCCAGAAAAGTATTGCACTCTACAAGTCCCCTCGCCCGCTTCAACTCGACAGTTTTTAGACGATTTGTTACAAGCTCAATCAATTCAGGAGGCCCCCCAATGAAAAAAATATTCAGTTTTATCGCTGCAAGTGTAACAGCACTTTTTGTCGTTCAAGCCCACGCCTTCATGAGTTGCGAATATTAAAAATTGGGGAGCCATAGACATGAAATGGCTCTCGCTTCGTATTTTGAAATGCTTTCCCTTCGCCCTTTCGACACTTTTATTTTTCAGCACCACAGCCTGCACCCGCAAAAATTCTAAAAGCCCACCATCGAAAAAACCACCACTCCGCGTAGTCATTAGCGATGTGTCGAC
>JAYUVI010000477.1:0-2138 GCA_043754135.1 Bdellovibrionales bacterium
TTCTCGCCCGATCGAGTGAGTGGTTGAACCTTTTGCATTATCGTCGATTAACGTGGACCGGTTTTCAGAGCGAAATCGATTCACGTGATTTTTTTCTAGCCCCGACCGGTCGGCGAGATCCGCAAGCTGAACTCGAAGCCACGTGGCTAGCGATCCAGAGTCAAGGCAAAACAAAAAGCGAGAGTCCTGGTGGAATCGAAAGCAAGAGTCCTGCTAAAATTGAAAACGAAAATAGGACCGCCAAAAAACACGAAATACTTTGCCAGTACCCCGCCCGAGCTGAGTTTTTTGCTCGCCACCTCAACTCTCCCCTCGACTTGAGCATTTGTCGCGATTTACAAGATTGGCTGAAAAGTTTAAAAATCCACTCAGTGTCGGTGGTTTTCACTGCTCCTTACTTCGGCAGCCCCGCTTCGCTCTTTGGCCATACGTTTCTAAAATTAAATCCTTCAGTGGTTTTGGCGAACAGCCTCGACCCTCTCGCGCAAGTGATCAGCTATGAAGCCGTAACCGGCGACAGCTCAGGCGCAGGCTATGCCGTGCAGGGAGTGCTGGGGCTTTTCCCAGGCATGTACTCGCAGCAACCCTACTTTGTGCGCACAAACCTTTATACCAACATTGAGAGCCGCGATATTTGGGAGTACGAGCTGAAACTTTCGCCAGCCGAGATCTCGCGTTTGCTCTACCACTTGTGGGAGCTTCGCCATGTTTACATAGATTATTATTTCTTCGATGAAAACTGCTCGTACAATTTGTTACCGCTGTTGGAGGTAGCTCGGCCCGGCCTACAATTGCGGAGCCAGTTTTATTTTAAGGCCGTACCACTCGACACCGCTCGCGCGATCACAAAAGAATTTACTGTTGAGAGTGTGCATTATCGCCCATCGTTAATGAATCAGTTTAACTCTCGCTTTGAAAAATTGCGCGCCGACGAAAAGTCTTTAGTCGAGCGCTGGGTGCGCGGCGACCGCGGGTTTCTTAAGCAGGCACAAAATGCGACACCTACGCAGGCAGCTTCTTCACCACCACAAACTGTGACGCTGCCAGCCCAAACCGAAATCACTTCGACGTTTTCAGCTGAACTACTCGACACATTGATTGATTACGAAAAATACTCGACGTTTAAAGATGCGCAGACGTTGGCCGACCGTTCGCGCGAGATCAATCACGATTTACTGGTGGCGCGGTCACGCGTTGGGGTGCGCGCTGTGACGACCGAAACTCCTGCTGCCACCGTGGCAGTGACTGCTTCGACAAAGAAAGCCACCGCAGTAACTGCGACTCCGTTTGACCCTATTAACGGCCATCGTTCGACGAAATTCAGTTTAGCATTCGGTCACGCCAAGCACCGCGATTACATCGGCTTTGGCGCCCGCGGGGTTTTACACGACAAGCTTGACCCCGAAAGCGGTCACCTTGGGCGTTCAACGCTGCAGGTTTTAGAGCCGCAATTCCGATGGTACGAGCACAAAGACTTACCGCAACTCGACGAGTTCACTTTTGCCGCTGTCGAAACACTCGCGCCTAGCGATTATTTTGAAACCCGCGCCGCTTGGCGTATCGGCGCAAGAGTCACCAACCCCGAACGACTCGCCTGCCGCAGCTGCCTCGCCGGCGAAATTGACGCTGGTTATGGCTACGCATTTTCACATATTTATTTTTTGGCGCGAGGCCGGGTGCAACACGCCAACGCTTACAAATTCGGCGCGAGCTCTAGTGCGTACTCAGGCAAAACCGCACGCGACGACGGCACTGATCACTGGCAAGTCGACAGCGGCCCCGAAGTCGGCACGATTTACAATTGGCGCGATCGCTTGCGGCTCTTCGCGAGCTTCTCACGACTTTATGACATTGAAGATTGGAGCCGTGACCACCGCGACTACAGTAAGTGGTCAGCGAGCTTAAGCTATACACTTTACTCACACGAAGTGCGCTGTGAATGGTCGCAGCTCGATTTTGCTAAACAAGCGCCAGCAGAAAATTCCGCGCGCTGTCAGTATGCTATTTACTATTAATGATTTCGCGAACGAGATTCAAAAAGCGGAATCCCGGGTCGTTTTTACCTGTGCGATATTTAGGGTCGAGCTCTTCGAAAAACGAAGTGCCTTCAAGAGTTCTATACTCCACGTGACCGATAA
>JAYUVI010000478.1:0-9805 GCA_043754135.1 Bdellovibrionales bacterium
TGACAAGAATTTTGAGCTCGGCGACCCCTTTTAAAAGCAGAAAAAACCCGAGTAGAACTTAAAATAAAGCCCGGTATCAATGCAAATGGCGCATATAAATATCCCACCCAACAATGACTTGGGAAACCAGATGCGAGTTCCCAGGCTGCAACTTCAGCTTCTCCAACCCACGAGGTATCGTATCCAGTAAGCAAGTGATTAATGTCATGAAGATAAACCAAATTACGTCGAGCTTTTAAATTGGGGAATGGAATTTTAATTATTCCCAACTTTACGTAGTTTACACGTTTGACTAATGCATCATCTTCGAGATTTTCACTATTGTAAAATCTTGCAAGTGCTTCACTGATTCGAACGCTATCATCAATCAACATATACGTAGAGATTACTGTGATTTGCTATTTCGGTCATCAAAGGAATCTCCAAGGTCATAAAGTGCGTCATCAATGCACAGGCCGCCCCGGCTCCGTTTTTGAGCCTCCGCTACCGTCAGGACGCATTCGACGAATTGCATCGGTCTGTACAGGAATATATGGTCTCATTGTTTATCGAGATATTTGTAATACGCGTTGGGAGTGAACATCTGATTTCGATGCAACACCCGTCAAAGTCCAATCACTCACATTGAGCATGAATTCGTTTTCTGAAGAAAGAAAAATAATTCCGATATGTTTGTAGTCGCGTACTAAACCGGCTGAACCCTTGTGGTAATCCCATGCCGCTCCCGGATTAGAATAAGTCGTATATGTAGATGATTCGGAAGGTGAAGACGCCTGAGTCGTGCAAAAAATCTCTGGAGAGGTGCCTCCGTGAAAATCTATGCAAGTGGTCTCATCCTCAACCGATATCGTAATGTTAGCGCTCGTGCACGGTACCGAAAGATTTTGATCGATGCATTTTTCTGCACGCGTAACTGCGTATGTTCCGGTGAAGCGCGAGAATGGATTAGCGAAAGCCTTCGTCGAAGCGATTAACAATATGCAGATGAATAGACTTTTCATTTTATTTTCCCCCCTGATATAAGCAGTTTGTCTCACAATTCATAATTCGAAGTCTAGACGCGCTTCGGAACCCAATAATTATAGACAAAAAGTGATCAGCAATGCTGCTGAATTCTCGAATCAAGCTCCCGACTATTTCTTTTCTTCTCGGTAGGCCGTTTCTTTTGCCGTCATGCTAATTGTCACGCCTTCGCCATTGTCAGTTGTAGAGCTGATTTTCGTTTCTTCATTCAGCATTGAAGTCACAGACAGCGAATGTAAACCAACAGGAGTGCTCGTTGTGTCGACTACCATGTATTGAACTTTGAAAACGCCTTGAATTGGCTTTTCAAATTTTGCGAGTAAAACAACACCGTCTTTCGCCGGCGCCACGGGCGCCCATTCGTTAGAGTCTTGAGCTAGTATAAATTGATTTTTCATTTGCAAAGACTTCTTTGCATCCTTCAATTGAAAATTTAAATCAAGCAGCAAACCGCGCTTCTCCCGCGCCCAACTTGTGCACGTTAATAAACAAACAAAGAAGGCTAACCCTAATATTTTCATATGTCCTCCGCTGGCAACTAGTGGCTTAAATTAGAGTCGCTCGCGCACTGAATGCGGTCAACGTCATTAGCGGTCTTACTCACTGCCGCAGCGGCAGTGAGTTTTTGCCACGACCTCACAGCGGATGTTCGTAGTTATTTACTGCAAAGCCGCCTAAGCTTTTTCTATAGCGGCTAACGAGGCCTCAGGCGTACGGCTCGCTTGGTCGGCGGACCAATCACGCGTACCGCTGAATCAAGTGATAACCAAAGCGAGTTGGCACAGGAGCAGAGACTTGATTCACTTCGAGTGCGAAAGCCGCCTCTTCGAAAGCGGGCACCATTTTGCCGCGGTCGAAACTGCCGAGATCGCCACCACTGAACTTTGAAGGGCAACTTGAAAATTTTGTAGCAAGTGATTCGAACGACTCGCCTTCTTTTAATTTCTTTAAAATATCTTCGGCTTCGTACTTTTGCTGGACAAGAATATGCCGGGCTGAAACTTTGCTCATAAACAGTACCTCATTTTAATTTTGGCTAAAAATAGGCAACGGATTGTTAGAAAGCAACGGCTAAATTAATGAAAAATGCCGACTGTTCAAATCACGGCGACGCTACAGAAAATCAGAGGCGCTGGAGCTGCTCTGAAAGAGCCCTTTACAAATGCATATTGAATATGCATAATGTAAGAATGGCACCAACGGTCTTTAGGATCTGGAAATTTAGAGTCATGATTTATCCAAAGGACCATTCGCCTGCACATGTTCATGTTATTGGACCAGATGCTGAAGCTAAGTTCGATATTAATACAATGGAATGTATTGAAAGTTATGGGTTTTCCCAGAGAACTCTAAAACGTATAAAAGATTATTTGGAAGAGAGAAAAGAAACTCTTTTGGAGGCATGGCATGAGTACCAAGAATAAAAAAATGAGTTACGGCAAAGTAGAAATCCCTGAAGATGCTTTTGATCCTAAGAATATTAAGGAGCGCATAACGATTATGCTTGATCAAGATGTGCTCGATACTTATAGAAAAAAAGCGGCTAAGGCCGGCGATAGATACCAATCTCTCATCAATAGAACCCTGAGAGAAGCCCTCAAGCGACCTGAATTGGAAGAGCGAATTGAAATCCTCGAACACAAAATGAAAAAACTTGGCTAACTTTGTACCGATAACAAATAATTATCAGTCACAAAGTGAGCAGCAATCCATTGAATGTTAGAATTCGAGCTGCCAACTATTTCTTTTCTTCTCGATTACCCTTTGGGTATTTTACGAATTAATGGCTTAATGCCTTTCACCTGCGCGGTGAAAGTTTTTTGGTAGCCTTCTGCTTCACCACGACTGGCAAAATCACCTACGTAAATGCGGTACCAGGTTTTGCCCTCTAAAACCGCTGGGCGAACGATAGTTTTCTGATCTTTGGGTAAATGGAGCATGTGATCTTTAGCCATCTGCTCTTCAGGAAAAGACCCCACCTGCAAACTGTAAATAAAACCTTGTGGCTTTGCACTGTTCGCAATGGCTTCGCTGACCGCTGCCGGCTCGTGGCGCGTTTCATTCGCGGGCGCCCGGGCATCACGCACCTCACGGGTTTCGCGAACATCGCGCGCTTCAGCGACTGTGGGTCTATTCATCATTGAGATCACCACTGAAAACGGCTCATCCACACGTTTTGTAAAAGCCTTGCGATAAGTTTCGGCCATATCTTTACTTTCAAAACGACCAATGCACACCTTGTACCAAACCTGTCCCCGAATAAAAGCGGGAAAGTAGCGCACATCACGCTCTTGAATACGTAACTCTTCAACGTGGCTCGCGGCATCTTTTTCGTTAATGTAAGAAGCGACTTGAATGGTGTACGGAGTTTTTTTGATATCCTCATCATTCATCTGTGCCGAATCGGACTTTGCAACAACGTAAGCGTCGAGTAGCTTTCGCACCTCTTCATTGGCGCGTGCCGAATGACCCGCCGTCAGAGTTACCGCCGCAATTGCAAAAATCACTTTTCTTTGAAACAGGTTTTTCATTCTCAACTCCACGTGAAGGCTTTAATAACATTCGGAGTTTTCTATAGGTTTTTTGATACCTGGGATCACATTTCACGAAATTCACGACCAGGATTTTGACAATAAACGTTGGATTCAAAGAATTCTGCACGGTTTTTCACTAGTGAGTTTTGCGAAACTGCTTAGACAACCTAACGAAGAAAATTCTCAGAACGTTTTTACGTGTGGTGACTGTCGAATCCATTTTCAAAAAATAAAAGTTAACGCAACACTGAATCTTTTTGAGAATGTCGAAAATTTAGTGAGTCACTAAAGTCTGGTCACTCCCCTGCTAATCCCGCGTTTTTATCAAAATGAGAACACATTGATTTATCATTCACTTAGCTCTCGCTGAATGAATGCCGCGATGACTTAAATTTTGGCACTGGAACTGCTCTAACCCTTGTTGGGCTTACTTTTCTCGAAAAACTAATTTGTGGGGACCGTATGACGACTAAGCAAACTTTGGGCGCTTGGTGGCTACTCTTGTCACTAGCGTTAGTCGGTTGCGATAATGGATTTAAATTTTCTCAAGTGAAGATGGCGTGCGAACCACCCCTGTCTTCAGCTCGCTTCGGTAAAAACACCGGGCCTATTGTCACTTCACCCGAAGCGTTTATGCCATTTAATAGCTCCGCGCTGATCAAAGGCACTTGCGTGGCAGGCCTATCAGTGACTCTCTCAGGTTCGGGGTTAGAAGAACCGCTTCACACTGAATGTCAAAACGGCGAATTCAGTGCCGATATCAAATTCACTTCAGGCGATGGCGTAAAAGAAATTGATGTCGCTCAAAAAACATTGGGCGAAACGAATATCACTGATCGTCTATGTTTGAGTCAAGACAGCACTCCCCCAGACGTGAATATCGCGGGTTCTGAGGGTGAGCAATCGATGGCCACTCGACACATTGATATTGAGGGCACATGCGAATCGGGATTAGACGTCGTAGTTTCAGGCCCGCACCTGCTCAACAGTGTGACAACTGCATGTGATCGCGGACACTTTGTGACACCCATTGAATTTACCGGTGAGGACGGCTTGAAGAATGTTGAAGCTCATCAGATCGACCTCGCAGGCAACGACGGTCGAGACGACAGAGATTATATGACTGACACTGGAGTGCCCGTGGTGGTTATTACATCGCCAGATGCGCTTTCAGTTTCGAAAGGTCTGATCACGCTGCAAGGTGATTGCGAAACCGGTTTACCAGTTGTTTTGCAAGGCGCACTACAAAGTACAGTCAGCAAAACGGATTGTGCGGAGGGCCGTTTTTCTTCAGCGCTAGTTATGTCAAACGGTGACGGCTTGAAAAATATTTCGGTTGCCCAAACGGATAGGGCTGGCAACACAGGTCGTGATCAACGCGACTTTATGAAAGATAGTACGACCCCCATGATCAAAATTTTAAATCCGGCTGCGGGCCTTATCACTAAGGCCGGTTTACGTCTGAGTGGCCAATGTGAAACAGATTTGCTAGTCGAGCTTTCGGGACCTGGTTTAGCCATTCCCCAACAGAAAAACTGCGATAATGGCGAATTTGCTATCGAAATCACTTTGGCAGAACCCGACGGCGAAAAAGTGGTCATCGCTACACAAGTTGATGTCGCTGGTAATATCGGCAGCGACAAGCGAGTTTTTGTTCGCGACAACACGCCGCCTGTTTTAACCATCGACAACCCGGCGGAAAATTCAATTTGGGCCAATGGTTTAACTTTAGCAGGTCAGTGTGAAACTGGTTTGCCAGTGAAAATTTCAGGTGCGGGGGTAAATGCTGATAGCACAACCTCTTGTACAGCCGGCCACTATTCAACGGCTCTCACATTTTCTAGTGGTGACGGAGTCAAGAACGTAGTGGCCACGCAAATCGATGTGGTTGGCAACAGTGTGACCCTCAATCGCAGTTTCATGCGTGATAGTGTTTCCCCCGTCATTTCTATTCTTTCGCCGGCTGATCGTGCTTATGTTGGCGCGAGCATCGTACTCTCGGGTTCATGCGAACCGGGTTTGCCGGTCACAATCACAGGCGCCGGTGTTGCAACCGCTGCGGTGGCCGATTGCTTTGACGGCCAATTCAGCGAAATTGTCGACTTGACTCTGCCCGATGGTGAAAAAGTTGTGCGGGCCTCGCAGACTGACCTCGCGGGCAATACTGGCTCGGATGTGCGAACGTACATTAAAGACACAATGGGGCCGATCGTAAAAATCACTTCCCCGGCAGCCAATAGCGTTTGGCGCGCCAGTTTAGTTTTAAAAGGCAATTGTGAAACAGGCTTAGATGTTGTGATCACCGGTGATGCCGCCACCACGATCGCCCTTTGCGCCAACAATGTGTTTGCCGCGAGAATCGAACTTTCAGACGGTGAAGGAGTAAAACGCCTCACCGCCAGCCAAACCGATAAGGCCGGCTTCACTGGTCAAGATGCGAGAGATTTCTTAAGACGTAACACCGCACCTTTAGTATTTATCACCACTCCGGCGGACAACAGTTATGTTACGGGCACTGCGACTATTGGTGGCACCTGCGAAACGGGTATCAACGTCGTACTTAACGGCCCAGGCGTATCGGGTTCAATGACAGTGCCTTGTCAACTGGACGTATTTTCGTCGGCTGTGACCTTCACTGCGGGCGATGGCTTAAAAGAAGTCGTCGCTTCACAGACTGATCCCACCGGCAATATGGGGTCTGATCGCAAATCTTATGTGCGCGACAGTACAGCTCCGCTTGTTAAAATCACGTCGCCCGGCATGGGCGCGATTGTGCAAACGAGTGTAACCCTCACAGGTACGTGTGAAGTCGGTTTGCCAGTCGTGGTATGGGGCGCAGGCGTCGCGGTCAATGTAACCACAATTTGCAGTGGTACGAGCGGCGGTAGTTTCTCCACGCCTGTCGCGCTTTCAGCTGACGACGGTAAAAAACTTGTGAATGCTTCACAAACAGATGCCGCTGGTCACTCAGCCACAGATTCGCGCACTTTCATAAAAGACAATGGTGCACCACTTGTTAAAATCACAGCGCCTGCGGAAAATACTTTTCTTGGCAACGAAGCCACAATTAGCGGCACGTGCGAAGCTGGTCTTGATGTCATTCTCTCAAGCACCTCGGCCACGACCACGCCATTAACTACGGCATGTTCAACGACCGGAGGATTCGCTAAAAAAATGCAGTTCGTACCGAGCGGAGATTCTATTACCGTCGCGGCGACGCAAATGGATCTCGCGGGCAACACCGGTCGCGACAGTCGCCGATTTTTTCATGATAGCTCGGCGCCACTGGTGCAAATTCTCTCGCCTGAAGCTAACCAAGTCTTTAACTCAACTTTAACTTTACAAGGCCGCTGCGAAACCGGATTGCCGGTTTCTCTCACCGGCGATATTGACGCTGTATCTGCGGCCTGTACCGCAAGCACTTTTAGCACAGTGATTCGCCTCTCAACCGGTGAAGGTGCTAAACGAGTCGTAGCCTCACAAACAGATGCCAATAGCAATTCGGGGTCAGATTCGCGCAGTTTTATTCGCGACAGCCTCGCACCGAAAGTTGAAATTCAAACCCCGGCCCCAGGCGTGCTAAAGAAAATAAAAGTGACTTTGGCCGGTGCCTGCGAAACTGGTTTAATAGTTTTACTTAACGGCACAGGTTTAGCGAGTGAAGCTAAAGTGGCCTGTACTGATGGCCAATTTAGTTTAAAAACTATGCTCACTACCGGCGATGGTGCTAAAGTCGTACTGGCTTCGCAAGTCGATGCTGCTGGCAATATCGGCTCTGATAAAAATGTTTACACGCTTGACACGTCAACGCCTGCCAACAACCGTGGTCACGAGACTTTCATATCACAAGGCCCTGGCGGCAAAGTCGATATTCTGTTTGTCGATGACAATTCTTCTTCTATGGAGGAAGAACAAAAAGAGCTCGGTCATCGTTTTTCATCTTTCTCGAAAGAACTCACTGATCTCGATTGGCAAGCGGGCGTGATCACCACGGATTGCGAAAACCGCAGCTGGTACAATTTATGTGGTCAACTTTTAAACTTGGCTGATAAGTCAGCAAACGGCAAAATTCTTTCAGAAAAGAAACGAAATTACCTCAAACTTTTCAAAGCTACAATTCAACGCCAAGAAACGCCGAACTGTTGGCACCCGAGCTCAGATCACCCCTGCCCGTCTGGAGCAGAAGAAGGTTTGAAATCAACCATTGAATCTTTCAAGCGTCGCGATTCAGCCAACAAAGGGTTTTTCAGAGAGTCATCTGATCTCGCCGTGGTGTATTTGTCTGACGAAGACGAGCAATCCACTCGCCCCGATACAGCGACCAAACCTAACGAGGTGATTAATGCGTTCAAAAATACTTGGGGCAATACGAAAAAACTTTCGGCTTACGCGATCATCATTAAACCGGGCGACGCGGCTTGCTTGCGCACGCAAAAGCGCCAACCTGCAGCCGCATTAAGCGCCGCGTACGGCACCGCACAGAATGAATTGGCAACAATGACAGCGGGTATGTCGATGAGCATCTGCGAGACTGATTACTCAGAGACTCTCGAGCAGATCGGGCGAGATGTCACGCGACTCAGCCGTTCTTTCGACTTGCCTCAAACACCGATTCTAAATTCGGTGAGGGTGATTTTTACGCCTCAGTTCCGCACCACTTTTACTGTGAATGGTAACCGCGTTACTCTTGAGCAAGTTCCGCCACAAGGCACGAAGGTTGAAATTTCTTACGAGTACTGAGGTCCAACACATGACCACAGTACCTTTTGTAAACTTAGTCTAGACGCGACCTAAAACTAGATTGTCGCCCCTCGTGAGCGAAAAGGTCATCTTTCGTTCAAATATAGCTTCTAATTTTCTAAGGCGTATAGACAAAATAAGGGGCAACAACTATGAAAAAAATCGTGTTTACGTTTCTGTTCGCGTTGAGTTCTGTCGGTTTCGCAGCTGACTGGAAAACGCAACAATCGCTCAGACCATTGATAGTCGGTGGGGTACCAGCCGAAAAAGGGGAATTCCCTTTCATGGCGTCGATACACACTCGTTACTACGGTCACACCTGCGGCGGCTCACTTGTCGCACCAAACTGGGTGCTGACGGCCGGTCACTGCGTCGGTGCTTCTTTAGAAATCACCAAAGTTTACGTCGGCCTTTACAAGCAGGCTGAAAAAGGTGAAGCCGAAGAGTTCACTATAAGTAAGATCGTACGTCACCCACTCTATGCTAACTCGAATGATGGAGCCGATTATGACTTCGCGCTACTAAAACTCGATCATGATTCAACTCGTGCACCGATCATCTTGAATCGGGAAGAGAAAAGCATTCCTAAAGATGGCTCATCAACCCTGATGGTGACAACGGCTGGGTGGGGTTTATTGAAAGAAAATAGTCACACCGTTCCTGATATTTTACAAAAAGTCGAAGTGCCTCTCGTACACCAAGATATTTGTAACCAAAGTTACAGCGATCACATTTCAGAACGCATGATCTGTGCTGGTTATAGCGAAGGCGGCAAAGACTCTTGCCAAGGCGACAGTGGCGGTCCACTTTTTCAAACAAACGCAGACCACAGCTTTTCGCTTGTGGGTATCGTGAGTTGGGGTGAAGGTTGCGCGCGACCCAACAAGTATGGCGTTTACAGCAAAGTGAACTCAGTGATCGACTGGGTCGACGCTGAAATGGCCAAAGAATAATTCAACCAAACTTATTAAAAAATAATTTAAACGCACTTATTGTGGAGGGTTTTCGCATTTAGCGAAAACCTTTAACTGTTCTTCGGCTTCGGGTGAAATCTTAATTTGGCTTTTAAATGAAATCACCGTCTTGTAAGACATGTTGTCACATAGTGGGTAATCAAAAAGCACCGACTCTACAATTGGCAGCATTTCACGGACCAAAGCCTGTTGCCGATCTGATTGACTCTTCAAACTGTTAATTAATTGCAATCGGTTAATCATAAAATGATAAGTGTACTGTTGGCGCTCGCTGATAATGGGGTTTTTGTAGTTGTGAATCCATCCCATAAACAGTTCATCGGCACGTTCAAATCTTTGGGTCGCCGACATATGGCGAGCCAGCACCTGTTGGCAAACAGGCGCTTTAGTAAAAGCAATGTGATCTTCAATACCCTTCAATACCAAAATATTGCAAAGTCTCGCCGCCAGTGTGCCACGGTGGTATGGCCAATTGTTCGTGCCAAGCTCTTCTACATAGTGATTCAACGCCGTCTTCGTTAGTTGCACCAGCTC
>JAYUVI010000479.1:0-4540 GCA_043754135.1 Bdellovibrionales bacterium
TCGACTCCGAGCTCGGCGACTTCTTTCACCCGCGCTAAGGTCATATCGCCTGAGGCTTCGGTTTGTACATGACTAGGTATCAGTCGTAAAACTTCGCTCATGTCAGCATTGCTCATGTTATCGAGTAGTAGTCGCGAAACACCTGCGCTTAAGGCTTCTCCGACTTCGACTTTGTTGCGTACTTCGACTTCAATGCTTTTAAAATTCTTTACTTTCAGTTTATTGACCACCGCTGCAATGCCGCCACTGGCCTGAATGTGATTTTCTTTAATTAAGATGGCATCGCTCAGGTTCATGCGGTGATTGTGGCCGCCGCCATCGACCACCGCGGCTTTTTCTAAACTGCGTAAGAGTGGCGTAGTTTTACGGGTATCTAGAATTTTGCATTTGGTGTGGCGCACTTGTTCGGCGAAACAGCGGGTGAGCGAGGCTATACCCGACAAGCGACCTAAAAAATTAAGCGCCGTGCGTTCACCACTCAAAACAGAGGCGAAACGCGCTTTCACTGTGCAAATGGTTTGACCGCGAAAAACAAAATGACCGGGAGTGAACTGCCACTGCACTTGAGCCTGGGGGTCTAGTTGCTGAAATGTAATTGTAAATGGCAAAACGCCAGAGAGCACAAGGTCTTCTTTGGCCACTAAGCGAGCGCGGCCTTTTTTATCGCCATATTGTAAACCGTCGGTGGTGATATCGCCGGCAGGCATGTCTTCTAATAATGCCAGTTCTACAAGTTTTTGAATTTCAACTTCGAGTTCGCGACTCACAGGTCTTTTCGTTCTCGTAGAAGGCGTTCAAGTTCGCGTTCTATAATTCGAGTCGCCACTTCGGGCACGACCTGCCACACCACTTTTTCAATAATCTCTTTTGCCTGCGCACGGACGATGGCTTCGATTTGCTTGTCGTTCATGCTCAATTCAGCGTCAGTGGGTTGTTTTGATCTTTTAGGTGCGTCGCTTAAATCCAATTCGAAAAGTTGATCAGCGTCGTCATCGTCAGCCGCGGGCGCGAGTTTTTCCTCGAGTGGGAGTGGCGGCGGCACCGACTTAGTTGCGGCAATTTTATTTGGCAGGGCCGGGGCTTTGCGTTTCTGAACGCTTTGACCACTCCAAGTGTTGGGCAAAAAGTCATCGAGTTCGATTTTCTCATGCGGCACTTGGTATTTAACGGCGGGGGGCTCTTCCCGTTGCTTATCTGGTGCGAGTTTATAGTTGGTCAAAGTTTTTTGTACCCATTGGCCTTCATTTTGAACGTCATATTCACCGTCGTTGTCATCTTCACGTTCAGCCGCTTTACCAATCGAGGGGCTTTTAGGCCGAGTCGGCTCATTGGGCAATTGCACAGCGACAAAATCTTCGCCGCCATCTTCGGGTGCTTGTATTTGCGGTGATGAAGGAAAGCTCGGGTAATCTATGTTTTCAAAATTATCCATACTCCAACCTTCTGTGCTTGCCGGTGGCGGCGCTAACACTTGTGGTGGCGGGAGTGACGCATTTGACGGAATAGGCGGTAAAGGTGAAGCAGGTGTTGGGGGCGATTTTGGTGCGGGCGTGGCGACGAGACCGGCGCGTCCTTCCTCTTTGAATTCTGGCATTTTCGGAAAGCTTAAAAACGTCGACAATTTCTGTTCTTTAGTTTTAGGCACCAGGCTCGTAATTAATTGACGTAAGTGGTGTGTGTCGAAGGGCTTTTCAAGGTGAGCGTTGGCGCCAGAACTTTTGAAGCGCGCTTCGTCGAGCTCCATAAACCCGCTCCAAATGAGGACGACTGGTGTTGCCGAAAGTTCGGAGTGCGATTTAATTTCGCGGCTGAGATCATACCCGTTTAATTTTTGTAAGAGTACATCAGCGAAAATAATATCGGGTTTAATTTTGCTTGCGACTTGAATGACATCGACACCGACATTGACGGTGACCACATCAACGGCAAAGTCCTGCAATGCGAGTTGAAATACTTTCTTAATTGTGACGCTTTCATCAGCGAGTAAGACGCGCAAGGCCATAGCTCGAGTCAACAACGATTTGCGAGGCGAGTCAAGTTGACTGTAAAGATATGAACTCACTACGATTAAGCGTGTTAACCATAATTGACCGTTACATAGCCAAGAATTTTCTAGGCTACTTCGTCGCTGGCCTCGTAGTTTTTGTCACGATTTTCATGGCGATCGAGTTCACTTCGACATCGATGCGCTTCAGTGATGTCGGCGTGGATGTGTTGATTCGTTATTACCAAAACTATTTGCCGATGATTTTTTACCAACTCACTCCCGTCGGGGCGATGGTGGCGACATTATTTACGCTTTCATCGATGAACCGCAATAACGAGATCATCGCGCTTTTTAGTATGGGTATGAGTCTCGCACGCATCAGTCTGCCGATTCTAGTTTTTATTAGCGGTATTAGCATTATGACTTTTTGGGTGGGCGATCGTTTGGTGCCCATCTTCGCGCAGAAGAAAAATTATATTTTCTACGTTGAAATGAAAAAACGCCCGGGTTTGTACTCGGTCGTGCGCAAAGATAAAATTTGGTATCGCTCCGACAATATGATTTTTAATATCCAAACTTTAAATGCTGAACAAGGTACGGCTCAGGGGATCACTTTTTATTATCTTGATGATGCGTGGAACTTGATCCAGTTGATCAAGGCTAAATCAGTGACGATGCAAAATAATACTTGGAATTTAGAAGACGGCACGGTCACACTTTTCGCCGAAGAGTCGAGCTTTCCGCTCACAAAAACTTTCGCCAGAAAAACTTTAACTGTGAATGAAGATCTCGCAGACGTTCGCTCGGCGCCGCCCTCAAGTGAAGGCATTTCGTATAAAGAGCTAAAAAAATTCATTCAGAAAAACAAAGAAGCGGGTCTCGATACTTTGGGCCTCGAAGTCGACATGCACGCGAAACTGAGTTTCGCTATGGCATCTTTAGTTCTGTCGTTGATGGGGATACCTTTTACCGTGCAGAAGAGCCGATCCGGAGGCAATATGCTTAATATTGGCGTTTGTATATTCGCGGCTTTTTCATATTGGATACTGTACAGTTCGTCGCTTTCCCTCGGTAAACACGGTATCTTGCCGCCGTTGTTGGCGGCGTGGGCACCCAATGTTTTAATGGGCGGAGCCGCGATCTATCTTTTGCTAAGATTAAAAAAATAATGTAACATAACGTTTTATGGCACTACTTGAGATATTAAAATTCCCTGATCCAAAATTGCGCCGCAAGTGTAAGGCGGTCGACGCTGTTACCCACGAGTTGCAGAAGTTTGCCAATGACATGCTAGAGACCATGTACGATTCGAACGGGATTGGCTTGGCCGCTGCGCAAGTCGATAAATTAATTCGTTTGATTGTGATTGATACTCGCAAGCCTGAAGAAGAAGAGGCCAAAGAAACGCGCTATGAATTGGGCGGCGAGAGTGAATTGGAGCGCGCCGTTGAGCAGCCGCTGATATTATTTAACCCCGTAGTTATTAAAAAACAGGGTAAAACGACTTTTAATGAGGGTTGTTTGAGTGTGCCCACGTATTTCGAGGTGGTCGAGCGCGCGTTGTACGTTGAAGTCGAAGCTCTCGATATTAACGGTAAGAAAATCGAAATCAAAACCGACGGATTGCTCGCCATTTGCATTCAGCACGAAATCGATCATTTAGATGGCAAACTTTTCATCGATCGTTTGAGCCCCATTAAATCAGCCCGCGTAAAAGCCAAGATCAAAAAATTTGGCTACCCGAAACCGGGTGAAGAGGGTGATGAAGACGAAGATGAAGTGACAAACAATCCCCCAGAGATTTAATATGAGCGCAAATTAAAAGACGCAGCTGACTGCGTTGCTCGGTCGGTCGTTTGTGCGACGTGTGCTTACACACGCCTCCGCACTTTCTCCTGTCGCGCCTTGCATCTGCGCCTTTTAATTCGCGCTGCTTGGGAAAGGTATGTTGTGAGCGTTGTACGTCTTGCGTTTTTGGGTACGCCTGAGTTTGCCCGTGATCATCTTAAGGTGCTGCTTGAAGACTCACATTTTGAAATTGTCGGTGTGGTTACGCAACCCGATCGCCCTAAGGGGCGCAACATGCACTTGGCGCAAAGCCCAGTGAAAGAGTTGGCTTTGCAACACGGTTTGCGTGTGATTTCGCCTGAGTCGATCAAAACCGAAAGTGTGTTAGCTGAAATCGCGGAATGGAAAGCCGAAGCCGCCGTCGTTGTAGCCTATGGTCAAATCGTGCCGCAGAAATTTTTAGATCTCTTCCCGCTAAAAGTCGTGAATGTGCATGCGAGCTTGTTGCCGCGTTGGCGTGGGGCTGCCCCGATTCAACGGTCGATTCAGTTTGGTGATCGTGAGACGGGTGTGTCGTTGCAGATTATGAAACTGAAGCTCGATGCCGGTGATGTGATTGGCTCGTATAAATGCGAGATTGCTGATTCAACAGATTCTTTTTCGTTGCATGATGAGTTGATGTTGCTTGGGCAGCGTTTGCTGCAGGTGGATTTTATGGATTACCTGCGCGGTCATTTAATGCCCGTGCCGCAAGATGAATCGCTG
>JAYUVI010000480.1:0-2211 GCA_043754135.1 Bdellovibrionales bacterium
GTATTTTCAACGGCGCTCAGCTTACTCACAAATGCGGTCTTCGTGCTCGTTGCCAAGTACCCGCCGTTATTCGCAGGGTAAATGCGATTCATCTGGTCACCATCAAATACAATTAAACTTTCGGGTTGGTCAGCACCAATAAAAGCGTCGAGTTCATCATCAGTGACACCAGAACCGTCTAAGGGCCAATTGTGCGACCAACGGCGATGCGAACTGGGAGGCTCTTCTTCGACAGCTTCCGACTGAACACTCGGCAACGCGAGTTGAGGCAAACTTACGGTTACAGCTTTAAAAACAGATGGGGCGGTGGGAGGGCGAGAAACAACATTCTGGGTAGAGGCCTTCACTAGAGTATGTTGATCGGCCACTCCAAAGTGTGAGGCCACATACGAGAGTAAAAGCAAAGTCACAGAAGTGATGAACTTGGTATTCACGATTGAAGAAGCCCCCCGGCTAAAACGTGAAATTACCATCTATCTGAACCCAATCAGAGTCAACGGCTAGTGAACATACCCTCTGAAATCAACACCTTCAGCTTTGGCTTCAAGCGCTAAAGCGAGGGCACTGAGTTTTGATATCCAACCGTAAACGTTTTCCATAGGGCAGCCGCCCATATCGACTTCGAGATCTGACATGCACAAGCGTTTGTAAACTGCACCGGGGCTATTCAAACTTTCTTCAGGGCCTTTAGCTGAATGCGTCCGTAAAAACCCACCAACCAGTTTATCGCCAATCATATAAATACAAGGCTCGGCTGAACCCCCCGCTTCATCACGAAAACGTGTGGGTATACCCTCTTGAATTATAAGCTCACTCACATCGCGCCCGCCTTTAGAGGCTTTCATCTTTTTGCGCGTTTTATTGTTCCACTCACGAATCTCTTGGCCGGAGTGCACTTGCATCACCGCCAAACCATACGTGCCTGAATTATTTTTCAAAAAACAAAAAGGTGCGGTGTCGATACTCTGTTTTTTATATTTTGCCTGCAACCCGGCAAGAAACTCATCCACTTTTGTGGCTAAACGATCAAGGCTGTCGTGGTCGTCGGCATCAAAGTCTACGAAAACTTCGGTCTCGACCTGCAAATGTTGGGGGTCAATGGCGATAATTTCAGCAAACTCCCGCGCCAGATCGTTGTACTGCTGAAAAAAACTTCTTTTACGACGACGGTACCAACCCAGTTCATGGGGTGGGTTCATAGCAGTTTTTAAACCCCTACTCCAACTCTCGTAACTTTCAGAGAAGTCATTATTGCAAATGATGAGATCCATTTTCTGACCGTCGATGTATATATCGCCGTTGCGATTTTCTGCCGCGTGCACTTGCAGCTCTAAACCTGAAGATGATTTGACAGTGATTGGCGCTCGCAACTCGCGCGGCAGCGCTACAAAAACTTCGCGACCTGAAGCGGCCAGAATGGCGCGAATACTTGAAATATTCTCCCAATAATAAGCGTTCTGGGTGTGCTCTTCGGCTAGCAAAACGACACGTTTGCCGAGGTGAGAATAATGTTGATCGAGATAAGCCTTCATACGCTCAGGTGCATGCTCTTTATCAGTCGGGCAAATGTTGTTAAACCCGGCCGGAAAAATATTCGCATCGACCGGCGCTACTTTCGCGCCGGAGTCACGTACATCAAAACTGGCATAAACTGGGAATTTCAAATCTTGCGATTTTTTTTCGAACCAATCTGACACTTGCGTGCAGTGTTTCACGATCTGCTCGTGAATATGATCTTGAATCATGGGGCCTTCCTTAATTCAGCAAAAAGACTGGCCGCGCCCACAACAGACACTGGCATGAGCAGCAAGGTGAGGCCGGGTATGAACGCTGTCAAGCCGACTATGGCGCCCATTCCGCAAAATTCTGTAAAATGCTTTTTGAAAAACGCCCAACGCTGTTTAAGGCTCAAGCCCATGGCTTCAAACGAATAATCAATAGCGTCGAGTGCCAATATAATAAACACAGCGTACAGCGCTAGCAGGTTAAGGCCTGGAATAAATGACAAAGCAAAGAGCATAAGTGCCACAAAAATAAAAACCAGAGCCTTTAACAGCGAAAAGCCAAACATACGCACAGTCGTAGCGGCATTCTCAGTTAACGAACGCTTTGAAGTATCAATGGCTCCCAATTGTCGCAAAGACTGCTCGGCCAAAAACGAGTTGAACGGCGAGGCAATTAAAGTCGCTAAAATATAAATTAGATAAATGC
>JAYUVI010000481.1:0-4273 GCA_043754135.1 Bdellovibrionales bacterium
TCGAGCGCCCACTGATTAGCGCCGGCCGGTTTGAATGTCGCGCCTAAATCTGATGGGCCTTCTTTCATTTCAAGGTGGTAACGAACACCGGAGATATCCACAAAAGCCAACTGAGTTGTAAACACCACTTTATGTTTTTGACCTTGTACGTAAACTAAACTGTCATTCGTTTTAATAAAGTAAAGAGAATGCATCGAGGCCTGGACTGTTTCAGTCGTGGGCCTAGGTCGCACCGAATTATTCAGATTTTCATAACCCTTAGTGGGGTCTTTCTCCCAACCCGAGCAACCCACTGCCAGACTGACCCAGGCTAAAGCAGCCGATGTGTACAATAAATATTTTTTCACGATGACCCCCTTCAGATTTTACTTAGCTTGCTGATAATCTCTTTAATACAAACGGATAAACCACACGCACATTCACTTGGTTCACCGGGCGTGGAAACTTCCAATCCTCTAAACGTGAAACAATGCAACTCTCCACAAGACGTGAACCCACAGTTGAATTCGACACGCGAGCGCTTGTCACTTGACCACTCCCATTAATAATAAAATGGACAGCCACGCGACCCGCGAGTTTCGGCTGAGTCTGCAATCCTTTTTCATAGCAGTTCACAACTTGGCCGATGTGACTTTGTACGACAGATTGAATTTGATCTTGGTCTAAACCACCTTCGATAATCGTGTCGTCACTGAGTGGCACGAAATAAGCGCCAGAGGCACCAGCCATACTGCGCCCGTTGGCACCATATCCAGGGCGACCGCCGCCGAGACCAGTATCAGCATTGCCACCATAACCTTGCAGAGATCCGCCGCCACCAACGCCTGCGGCGACAAGACCGTGTCCAATCATGCCGCGTTCAAAACCACCGCGTTGGGCACGACCGCCGTAACCTATCCCCGGGTTATCACGCGTCGCTTTTAAATTTAAACCACCGGTACCATTGTACTGACGACCCATGCCGCCGAAAGCGCCCAGGGCTCCGCGATTGGCGACTTGTAAACCAGGCCTATTGGCTTGCTGGTTGTTCGATCGACGGCTCGAGTTTTTTGCGCTCTTCTGCGCGATTGCCGGAGACAACTGCTTACGTAGCTGAACTTTATTTTGTGAAACTGAAACTGTCGGCGCTGGTGATGTCTGCATTTTTTCGCGCTGCTGTTCAAAAACTTGAACAATCACGGGCTCTGGTGGAGCAGCAATAAACTTGCTTAATACCCACGACAAAGAGAAAACGACCGCCAACAACACCACGTGAGCTGACGCCGAATATTTCACATAAAGCGGGAAACGTTTTTGATCTTCTGCTTTTAAAACTTCGTCTGTTCGTACCGGCAACGTTTCGTTTTCATCTTCTTGAACAAGGCGTAAAGAAACTGTGGGAGTAATAGCAATAGGTGCTTTTTTCAGTAGGGTCATTGTGACTTCGCTCAAATACTCGAAATGGATTTTCTGATCTTCGAGTGATTGCAATTGACTGACAAATTCAATTCGATTTAGGTCTCTTCTAAACAGCGCATGCAGCGCTCCACCCGGAATGTTTATGTAACGGATCACCTGACCGTCTTGATTTTCAAGTACCGCCGATGCTGGTTTCATAGTTCACTCTCACTTTGGCTGATACGATCTTTATAATCTTTTCTGTAATCAATTAACGTAGCGGTGCTTTTTTCGTTTTCAACGGTGGCGACACCTTGGAAGACACCTTGTCCGCGCCCATGAACTGATAAGTTATCAAATTGAAATTCAGTGGCGAGCTGCGCACCTAAATGGTTAGGCCCTGTGCTTTTCTGTTGGCCGCGGTAAACAGGTTTCGCAACTTTAGTGGCTGCAACTTGAGCTCGGTGATTTTTTACTTCTTTTTGGCGGCGGTACTGAGAACTGCGCACCGAAGCCGCCGACATGGATTGCCAAGAAGCCAGTATGGGAAGTACGCAGAACAAAGCTAAAATATATATGCGCATTAGAATTGACCTCGTTTGATTGTGTTAATTCGCGCCTCTAAAAAAGCCACCATCGTGACTGAGCCACGCTGCATCTCAAGTTCTTTTAAACGTTGAATGCGAGCCACGTCGAATGGGTCTTCCTTCACTTCTTTCTTAGCATTAAGAATATCGCGAGCGGTTGAACGCTCTAGCGCTTCATTGATAGCGGATTGAATTTCAGATTTTTTAGCTTCGGGTGAAGCCGACAGCAGGAGTGAAAGCTCATAAGCTGCCATTTTACGTTTAGCGCCAAATTCCTGGTCTGACATTTTAAGTAATGCCGAATAGCGCGTCGACTTATTAAACATTTCTATAATCTTAAGAGTAACGTCAGTCGCAGTTTGCGAAAACTCCTCCGCCTTTTTTGCCACTGTGTTTTGGTAAATCAGACGATCTTGCTTTTTCAAACCCCTCGGCGTGGGTAATCGCAACAAGTCGTCGTGAAACTTCTGATTTTCTTTGGCCGCCAAATTCAAAGCCAAAACTCTAAGGGTAAAATCCCCCTGAGCGGCGTAACTATTGGCCATTTTATTAGCTTTGCGCAGAAGAGCGATACGCTCTTTGATGTTTTTCTGCAAACGGGACTCAGACTGGCTAAAAAGGCGATGATTGTGAATTTTTTTACCTAGCAGACGGATTTCTTCGGCTTCAATTATTCGAGCGAGTACAGCGCCGTAAGGGCCGCGACGAACCACGCCATCTTCATAAACCTTTTTCAGCTCTTTCACACTCGGGGATTGAGCAAAAACTGCAAACACGATCTCGTTATATATTGTCGGAGTTTTTCGAAGCTGAGCCTTTTGGCGCTTGAGTTCTGACCAAGGTGCAGCCGATTCACGCACCAATTTGCCACGCACCAGATTGGCTTGTTCAAGGTTTTTCGCACTTCGCAAATAGCGGCGGTAATCAGCATGGGCACTTCGGCCGGCTAGCTCAGTCAGCACGGCAATCTTCAGAAGCTTTTCTTCGTTATCCAAATCTCTCAGCTTTGATTGTTGAGCGATTTTTAAAGCTTGCGTAAAATCCAGTCTAAGCTCCGCCACCCACAAGCGACGCTCCAAAGCGTACTCACGATCATCGGCAGATAAGGGTTTAATTTGCAAAATTTGGTAGGCAGCAGAATCTACCAAAGTTAGATCTTTTAATTTTTCAGCGAGCAAAATTTGATTCTTATAGATTTTAACTTTCTCATCTGCTGTAGCACCTAACATTGGTGCGCTCTTCAATTTATCTAAAGCTTCTTGAATCGCGCTTTCTTGAGCTCTACCGCCTTTGTATTTTTCTATGGCAAACTGAATGGCTTGTTTACGCTGTAAATAAGCGTATTGAGACTTCACTTTGCCGACTTCGGGACCCTTCGCGTTTAAGCTGATGTAATGGTCGTAAGCTTTCGCCATTTCTTCTGCAATTTGCAAACTCTCAGCACATTCAATTTCAAGTAAAAGTGCGTTACTTAAAATTTTCCGTTGTTGCACCAAAGATTTTTTATCAATGGCATTCGAACTGGCATCGGCGGCCTGACGATAAGACACCAACGCCTGCTTTAAATTTCTAAGTTCACGCGCTATGTGGCCAGACCACAAGATCATTTCACTGTCGTCGGGATGCGTTTGGGTGAAATTTAGAATTGCCGATAATAAAGCCTTGGATGGGTTTGATTTTTCTTTTTTGATCCAGTTTAAAATAAACGCGCGTGAACGAGTTTCAAGTTCAGCGCAAAAAGCTGCGTCGTCGCATCCATTTGCTTTAAGGTTATGTGTAAAAGTAGCGTAGTGAGCTTGGGCAGATTGGACCTGATTGGCCTTTAAATCATTTTGCGCCCCGCGCAGCTGAATATCGAGGCGCGTGTCTTTCGTCAAATCTTTGTATTTTTCTAGCGCGCCCCAGACTAGGCGTGAGCAGATTTGATTGTCGAGACGATCACACTCTTCACCTAAAAAAATGAAGTTATCAATTTTAGATTCTTTATCGCTGTAAGACTGAAATTCATTGATCTTTTCAGAAGTCACAGTCTCGCGAGCTAAAACTGTCGCCAAATCTCGGGAAACATCTTTTTTCAATGAAACATCTGTAGCTTCAGAAGATTTTAAAATACCCACCATCAGGCGTTTAGCGGCCGCATTTTCACCGCGATTCATCAAACACCAAGACAAGCGGTACCGAAGAAACTGACTGTCATTGCCATGGGCCTGCGCTAAGCGAATATGTTTTTCGGCCACGTCAAAGCGACCGTTTTGAAAGTTCATCTCAGCCGAAGTCGCGTATACCGCCTGCAGAACTTCGGGACTTAA
>JAYUVI010000482.1:0-7193 GCA_043754135.1 Bdellovibrionales bacterium
CTGAACGCTCCGTACGGAACTTTTTTTGTGCCTGGTAATCACGAATACTATTGGCAGCCGCTCAAATGGCTCGAAGAATTTAGGCGACTTGGTGCCCGCCCGTTGATCAACGAACATTTTCTAGTAAAAAAAGGGAGTGCCGAAATCGTCATTGCCGGCGTCACCGACTACTCCGCTGGCCACATTGTGCCCGGTCACGACTCTGACCCGCATAAAGCGGCAGCGGGGGCGCCAACGAACACCACGAAAATTTTGCTCGCCCACCAACCCGCATCGGCTGAAGAAGCGGCCAGAGCTGGTTTTGATTTGCAACTTTCGGGGCATACCCATGGCGGACAATTTTTCCCATTTAGTTTAATTGTGCAGTTGGTACAAAAATATGTAAGTGGTTTGAACCGCCACGAAAACATGTGGGTGTATGTCAACCGCGGCACCGGCTACTGGGGTCCACCAATGCGGTTCTTAGTGCCGTCAGAAATTACTGTGATTATATTGAAGAAAGCGTAATTATTTTAGGTCATAGAGGACTTCACCAAACCAAATTAAATCAATGCCATATTGGGCGCGTCCGTCTTTAACGCACAGATCTTGTTGAAGTTCGGGTAATAAATCCTCGCGAATTTGTTCGAGAGTTAAATCAAGTAAAAAACCAACAAGCGGTTTGAAGTTAGGGGACGACACATCGGGCACTGCCATACTCGCTTTAAAACTTGAAGTTTTATAAGGCACTTTTATTTGACCTAAAATTAGTGTGAGCTCAGCACTGCTGTAAAATTGTTTTTGTTGAGTGGTCATTAGCGGTCGGTATTTTTTTTCGATCATATGCAATAGACCAGAGTCACGAATAACCATTACGCCACTTTTACAGCTCGCCGCAATTTTCTGAAGCGTTTCAAAAGGTGATTTCATCCAATACATACTGTGCGAAACGATAGCCCAATCAAAGCGCTCTGTGTTCTGAGTAAGAAAGGTCTCCATAGTCGAATTCACAAACTGCCAATCTGTAATCTCAACATTTTCCGGGCGCGATTTTTCAAATTCTTGTAAAGGTAACGTTGCCGGTTCGACGGCTGTCACAGAGGCAGGTAAACATGATTTGGTTTTTAGCTGTTGCAAAATACGTTTGGTTAAAGACCCATCAAAGCAACCGAGATCAAGCAGATTTACAAATTTGCGCTCGCTCACGACATCAGCGAAAATGGAGGCAAACAAGTCTTTTTCCGAAGTGGTTTCTAAATAGCCACCGAAAAACTGTTTATCTTCGTAAATATCGGTCTTGGTATTTTCAAGAATAACTACCGCCAATGCTCGTGAATAAGTTCTAAAGTCGGCGCCGCAATTTTGATGTGCTCGAGATCCGCTTTCGCGAACCAACCAAATTCGGTGGCTTCATTGTTGAGACGTACATCAGCTGTATTTAACGCACGGGCCTTATGTTCAAGAAAAATAAAATGGCGCTCAGATTCAACGAGTTCGCGCACTCCACAGAACTGGATGTCGTGTAAATCGAGATTGGTTTCTTCTTTTATTTCGCGTTTTAAACCCGCTAGAATCGTCTCGCCAAAGTCGACTTTACCGCCTGGAATAATCCACTCATCACCGTACTTGCCAGACGACCGCATGAGAAATAAGCGCTCTTGAGTGTCAAAAATGTGCGCGCCAACTATAGCTCGCGGGATTTTGGTCGTCATAACGTTCTCTATCTACTTGAAATTGCTTGCTTAATTTTTACCTAAAAACGTTCAGTAGCCGCGCGATTTTTTTATGCGATTCATATGCCAGTCATTGATACCGCCAAGTAAATGCGAATGCTACGGTACGAGCTCCACATTTAAACTTAGGGGATCACATGCAAACAGCTCTTATCACCGGTGCCTCGGCGGGCATTGGCGCCGAAATCGCTAAACTTTTCGCTAAAGACGGTTATTCAGTTTTATTGGTGGCGAGACGCCAAGATCGGCTCGATCAGCTGGCGACTGAACTGCGCGCTATCAATCCCAACGTTAATACTCACACGTTGTCGGTCGATCTCTCTCAACCCGATGCCGCCGCCAAAGTTGTGGCTTTCACTGAAGCGCAAAAATTGCAGATTGATTTTTTGGTGAACAACGCGGGCTTTGGTTCGTCGGGTTCTTTCGCCAATTTAGAACTCGAAAAAGAACTTGAGATGATTGACCTTAATGTGCGCACGCTGGTGGCTCTCACGCATCATTACCTTAGACCCATGCTGGCGCGTAAAACGGGTCGTATTCTCAATGTCGGTTCGACTGCAGGTTTTCAACCAGGCCCATTTATGACGACTTATTACGCCACGAAAGCGTTTGTAAATTCGTTTTCAGAAGCACTTTGGTTCGAACTGAAGGGCACTGGCGTTACTTGTACAGTTTTGGCCCCTGGCCCAACGCAAACTGAATTTTCGGTAGTGGCGCGGGTTGAAAAAAATAAACTGTTTAATTACCTGACACCTGCCGGACCAGCGACAGTAGCGCAAGCCGGTTATAAGGCTATGAATTGTGGTCAGGCGCTCTGTGTACCAGGCGTGAGCAATAAGCTTGTGATGCAATCACTCCGCATTTCACCACGCGCACTCGCTCGCGGGATTGCGGCTAGCCTGAATAAGATGTAGTATCTCGGCCAAATGAAAAAGTTAATTTTGGGCATAGTCGATTTTCGATCCAAGCTGCAACCTGAGCAGCGCGAAACTTTTGCGCGTTTAGCTCTCCGTCAAACTCCCGATGTACTTTTTATCGCGTGCTCTGACAGCCGTGTGGTACCGAACCTTTTCGCTTCGACTGAGCCTGGTGATCTTTTCGTTATTCGAAATGTCGGCGGCCTCATACCACCGAGCTACGAAAGCGGAATTTCAAGCGGTGATGAATCTGAAGCTGCGGCGATCGAATTCGCCCTGACCCAGCTGCAAGTTAAAGACATTATCGTCTGCGGCCATTCTGAATGCGGGGCCATGCGCGCGACGGTTGAAGGCAGAGAAAAAGTACGCTCGCCGAATTTGCGTTCGTGGTTAAGACTTGTCGAACCCGCGCTCAACAAAATGAATGATAAACATAGCTTAAATGCCGATCTCGCGCCCCATAACCATCTCTCACAGTTAAACGTTCTTGAGCAGCTGAACCACTTACGCAGCTACCCCTTGGTCATGGATCGCATTAAGGCTGGGGAGTTAAACTTGCACGGTTGGTGGTTTGACATCGCTCGTGCCGAAGTGCTGGCTTATGAAGAATCTTTACATAAATTTATCGTCATCGACGAAGCCGAAGCGCAGAGAATTTTAGAGAGAATGAACAATCCTGTGCCGGTATCGACTTAAAGGTGCACCGACTCGTCGCCTGGTAAAAAACCGCCGACCTGCATGTTCCATAAGCGCGCGTATTGGCCGTTTTTTAAAATTAACTCAGCGTGAGTCCCGTCTTCGATCACTGCGCCATTGTCAAAAACCAATATGCGATTTAAATGCGCAATGGTCGACAATCGATGGGCAACCACTACCACAGTGCGACCCTTCATTAAATTTTCTAAAGAATGCTGAATGGCTTTTTCGGTGATCGAGTCGAGGCTCGATGTGGCCTCGTCTAAAATCAGAATGGGAGCGTTCTTTAAAATCGCACGAGCAATGGCAATACGCTGGCGCTGCCCGCCCGAAAGTTTTACCCCGCGCTCGCCCACAAGCGCTTGGTAGCCCTCAGGTACGTTCACAATAAAATCGTGAGCCTTCGCCGCTTTTGCCGCCGCAATCACTTGTTCGTCGGTGGCTTCACTGCGACCGTAGCGAATGTTTTCAAGCAAAGTACGGTGAAAGAGCATGGGCTCTTGCGGTATCAAACTCACTTGCGAGCGCAAACTGTCTTGCGAGCAGTTCGCCACATTTTGCCCGTCGATTAAAATTGCGCCACCCGTTAGCTCGTACATACGCAAAATGAGATTCGTAAAAGTAGTTTTGCCTGAGCCTGAAAAACCCACCAGCCCTACGCGCTGACCGGGGGGTATCACCACATTTAAATGAGTGAACACAGGTTTCTCAGGTGTGTAACTGAAGCTCACATTGTCAAAACGTACTTCGCCGCGTGAGACTTGCAGTTCACGAGCGTCGACACGGTCGACGATCTCGTGATTGCGCACAATCATGTTTACGCCGTCAGAAATATTGCCTAAATATTCAAAGAATTCGAGAAAGCGACGACTCAATCCGCGAGCTTCGTTAATAATCAACATCGACAGGCTCGTCACCATAGCAAATGAACCCACTGACATTTCTCCCGCGAGCCAAAACTTCATTGCGAGCAGTATAATGCCCACTTGTAAAATAAGAGTTGATACAAATTGAAACCAGCGCATGCCCTCCATAAACCAAAAGGTGCGTCGGGCCGCTGCCACTTCGAGATCAAGATAATTTCTCAGATAACCGCGTTCATAATCGAGGCGCGCGAAAATTTTTGTGTTCATCGAGTTGGTCACGCTGTCGACAATTTTGCCGCTCACTGTACTGCGAGTGGCGGCGTATTTTTTGGCGTATTTCTGACAAAAAGTGGCGAGCGTAAAAGACACGGTGATATAAAAAAGCGTCCAACCGGCCATCGGTACCGCCAGACCCGGGTGCGCCTTGTGCATCAAGTACAGTGAAGTGCTGAAGGTAATTCCCACGGGCCAGAAATCAAACATTAAAGTCCATAGCGTGCTGTTCACTCCGTTTGAGACTTCAGCAATACGATTTGCGAGTGAACCAGAAAAGTTGCCGATAAAAAATCGCTGTGAATGAAACTGCAAATAATGAAAAATCGTTTGACGTACTTTTCGGCGCAAAGCCGGCCCGACAATGACGAGGAGCGAGCCGCTCGTGCGACTAAAAAATAAAATTCCCAAACTTAAACTTATAAAAAGTGTCAGCGAGGGGCGTAATTGTTCAAGGGCTGCGCCGAATGCGCCGGTGGTTTGGCGGCCATTATCTATTAATTCGCGAATGGCGTAGGGAATCATAATTTGGCAAAACGCCTGGCTAGTTTCGCAAACCCAAATGCCTAGTAAGCCGTGCCAATAATATTTTAAAAAATAGGCGGCAAATCGAAACGGAGTATTGGGTAGATGAGGAGCGTGAGGGTCATGTATAATTTGATTGATGGGCTGATTCAGCTGGTCTTTTAGGGTGGCGGTGTATTGCATGGCCGGCCATTATGCGCGTGCCGGGTGGTTCTCGCAACTTTGTTGGGTTTTCAGTGTTGTCAGGTTCTTAGACAGTTTTTCGCATATAAGTAGTAACAACTGTTAGTGATTATACAGAAATGCGGAGCCGGAAAAAGTACCAAATTTGGCGATTTTATACGTTCTTTTGACGCAAAGTGACAACTTCGGGCATGCACGCAAATTTTGGGCTCGTGTAATGCAATTTATGCAAGTGCCAGAATATTTTTTAGTTGGCTCTCATTTTGCTCTGTATGGCCAACGTAGTACGTATGTTGGCTTCTTAGGTTCTAGTGATGGGCACTTTCCCCTCCCCCCTCGCGAAAGTCATTAGGAACACGCGTTCCTTCCCGTCCATCACTAGGATCTATGGAGTGTTAAGCAACGATAATGCACGATCTACTTCGTTGCTTCGTCGCTCGCTTGTGCGACCTGCCGTTAGGCAGGCCTCCGCGCTCGCTCCTTCGCGCCTCGTATCTCGTACATTCTCGTCGCTTAACTCTCAAAGGTAGCTTTTAGTTTGCGCTGGCGGTTTACGAACTTCGCCGTGTCAGACAAATAATTCTTTAATCGTCTGTTCTCTAAAGCTGAAAATGTTTTCGACGTCTTTTTTAACTATAGGTAGGCCCGCACGGCCGAAGAAGCCCATGGGTAATCGATAGTGGATCGTGTCGCGCATAAGCGTCCAATCACCAATTTCGTGAAAAGTGTGCGTGTGATGCCATCGCGAGTAGGGGCCATTTAACTGCATGTCAGTAAATGAATGAGGGGGGCGCCAGTCGGTGATTTCAGTGGTCCATTTCATGGGCAAGCCGCGCACTTTTAAATCATAAAAAATCAAAGTGCCTTTGATAATGTCGCTGGTCGATTTTTTAACCACGCGAAAGTTCATTGCTGGGGGAGTGATTTTTTCTAAATTCTTCTCGCTTGAGAAAAATGCAAAAACTTGTGCAAGCGAAGCCGGCACCCAACACTCAGTCGTGAAATATTCATGCACCTGCCGGCCCTGCGCTTCGTAGTCGTAAATATCAAAAAGCGCTTCACTTAAATGCTGATGCTTAAATTTAAAATGGGTAGCGAGTAATTTTTCAGGGCGTACATTTTGGCTATCCAACAGCATGCTCGACATTTCACCCAAAGCCGTTTTCAACGCGAGCTTTGGCGCCGGTAACTGCCACGGCTGACGAAAAAGCTTACTGTAAGTGACACTAAAACTGCGATTGGTCACAGGTTCTGGCGCCACTAAATTCACCGAGCCGTGAACTTTCTCATTATTCAAACAGTGCATGACTGCGGCCACCCAGTCATCGAGGTGGATCCAGCTCAAATACTGTTCGCCATTGCCTAGTGGGCCACCAACCCAGCTGCGGTAGAGTGGTTCAATTTCTTTGAGCATGCCGCCTGTGCGGTGAAGCACAACCCCTGTACGCAGTAACACCTTACGCAGGCCGGGTTTATTGTAAGAGCTAAGAGCGGCCTCCCACTCGCGACAGACGTCAGCTAAAAAGCCTTCGCCAGGGGGCGATTCTTCAGTCAGCACTTCGGTTTTACGGTCGCCATAAAAGCCCACGGCCGAGGCTGAGATGAACAGCTTAAGCTGTGTAGACTCACGAACTGAATCAATCAGCTCTTTTGTATACTCACCGCGTGATCGTTTAATGCTTAATTTTCGTTCTTCACTCCACCGACCACCAGCTAAAGATTCGCCAGCCAGATTAATGACCACTTCACAGTTGTGCACCAGCAGTTTTTCTTCGGGAGTTTGTAGCGGCCAGATCGCTACCTTGAAAGGCTGTGGCTCTAAGGCTTTTGCGGTATTGCGTGTGAGGAGTAAAACCTCATGCCCAGCGAGCAATAACGCACGAGTTAAATGTTGGCCTAAAAAACCTGTTCCGCCAGCGATCAAAATCTTCATACGACAGATATTTTCATTTATTAGTTATTCGTTTGCACCGCTAAAAAGTGTTTTTTTTGTAGCAAACCCGCCGCTCCTACAGTCACAA
>JAYUVI010000483.1:0-4141 GCA_043754135.1 Bdellovibrionales bacterium
GCCGGCAGCAAGTGAAAAACGAAGGCATTGAAATCCTTTTCGTGGTTGATACATCCAATTCTATGCTCGCTGAAGACGTTAAGCCGAGTCGTATGCAACTTATGAAAAGCGAGCTCAATCGTTTCATCGATATTTCTAGTGGCGATCGTATGGGGCTTGTGGCTTTTGCTGGTTCGGCGGCGTTACTTTCACCGATGACTACAGATCAAGAAGCCCTTAAAATGTACGTAGACACACTTTCTCCTGACGCTGTAACCACTCAAGGCACGGATTTTTCTAAAGCCTTGGCGGAGGCCAAGGGTGCATTTAGTCGTGGGGGCTTGGGACAAGAAGAACTTTCGCAAGTCACGCGCGCCATTATTATTTTTTCAGACGGCGAAGACCAAGAGCTGGGGGCCAAGAAAGCGGCTGACGAACTTTTAAAAGAAAATATTCATATTTTCACCGTTGGGTTTGGCACTGAGCAGGGCGGTGCCATACCAGTACGTGACGACCAGGGTACATTGCGCGGATACAAACGCGGCAAAGATAATCAAGTGGTGATGTCACAAACAAAGGGTACCATATTGAAAGATCTCGCGAGCATTGGCAAAGGTTCATTTTATCACGCTACTTTTCATGGTGACGCCATGACCTCCCTGCGGGCCGACATTGAACAACTGAAAAAGACGCAGTTTGAAAATGGCGAAGTGCGCTCTTACAATGAGCATTTTCAAAGCTTGTTATTGCTCGCTCTAATATTTGCGTTAATCGAAATCTGGCTCGGCGAACGAAGGCAGAAGGGCAGGATTTGGAAAGGCCGATTCGAGGTATCTGGTGATTAAAGAGCGCGATAAAAGCCTTCTCTCTTTCGTTGTTCGTCACTCGCGTGTGCTTGCGATTGTATTTGTATGGTCTTCGGCGTGGGCAGGTAATACGCTTAAAAGTTTAGAGCTCAACAACGAGTCGATTCGCCAAATTGAGGGCGATGATCTGACCGCGGCTGAGCAAGGGCTTTTGCAATCAATGGCTGAAGACCCCGCAAATCCGATCCCTCATTTAAATTTAGGTTTGGTGTATGAGGCCGGTAAAATTTATGACAAAGCTTTGAAAGAGGCCGAGCTGGTTTTGCGATATACAAATCTGCCTCAAGAATTGCAATTTGTGGCCCATTTCAATGCGGGCAATGCTGCAGCCCTAAAGCAAGAGATCGACACCGCACTCAAACACTATCAAGCGGCGCTTGAGCTGAACCCTGAATCACAAGAAGTGAAAAACAATATCGAACTATTGTTTAAGGGCGGCGGCGGTAAAGGTGAGGGCGAAAATCAAAGTCAAAGTGACCAGAAAAAAGACGGCAAGGGTGGTCAGGGCGAAAATGATCAAAAGCAGAACCCCAATGACCCGGGTCAGAACCCGGTGAATGGTTTACCTAATAAGCCGAAATTTAAAAGTGAAAATTTGACGAAAGAAGACGTGCGCAAGATTTTAGAAGAGTTGAAATCGCAAGAGAATAAGATTCGCGCCCTTGAGTACGGCGGTAAATCAAAGGAGAAGCCCCCTGAAAAAGATTGGTAGTAAGATCGGCAAAATTTCGCACATGACAAGCCTACGGTTGGTTTTTGCTTATGTGGGTGCGGCGCTATTATTTTTTGTCGCGTCGCTATCTCATGCCGCTGACGTCAACGTCAAAGCCACGGTGGATCGCAACAGCATGCGGCCGGGTGATTCGTTTACTTATACAATATCAATTTCATCAGAAGATTCGGCCGGTTTTGAAAAACCGACTTTACCGGGGCTCACTGAGTTTGACATTATTAACACCTGGTCAGGCAGTGAAATGCGCGGCTCGTTTGTGAACGGGCAAATGCAAACGCAAAGATCACAAACTTTTAATTATATGCTCTCAGCTAAGCAAGAGGGTTCGTTCACTATTGGGGCGGCTGAAGTGGTTATCAATGGCCAAGTGGTGCGCACTAACCCAATTAAAATTGAAGTGAGTCCGAGCGCTCCTCAGGCACCGTCAATGGCTCAGCAGCCCGATGACGAAAGCGGTCCGCCGAATATGCAAGACCTCGAAGACGATATATTTTCGCAGCTTTTACGCCGGCGCGTTCGGCCGAACCCACGTGGCGGCACGATTGATCGTGTTACTGACAAGGACGCCTTTTTCATTCACGTGCAGACAGACAAAAAACAAGTTTACCAAGGTGAACAGATCACGGTGAGCTGGTATTTAGTCACGCGCGCCCAGATCGCCGATATCGACACCCTAAAATACCCAGCACTCAGCGGGTTTTGGAAGGAAGACATCGAAGTCGCGACTCGCCTCAATTTTCAACCCGAAATTATCAACGGTGTGCACTACCAAAAAGCTTTGCTCGCGAGTTATGCGCTCTTCCCGATCAAAGCGGGGCCTGCGCTCATCGATAAATACCAGGCGAAGTGCCGAGCGATTGGCGCGAATTCGATAGGGTTCCCGCAAGAGGTTTTGCTCACCAAAGAAAGTGAAGAACTCAAGATCGATGTTTTACCACTACCCGAAAATGGTAAACCGCCCAGTTTCGCAGGGGGAGTCGGTGCCTACACGGCCTCAGCGAGTCTCGATAGCAACGCTGTGAAAGTGAATACTCCGATCACGCTTAAAATTCGTATCGAAGGTCAAGGCAACGCCAAAACTATCGATATGCCCAAGTTGCAATTGAATCCCGATATTCAAGTTTACGACACCAAGGCGCAGTCGAAATATTTTGCTAATGGTCGAAGTTTTAAAGAGTTCGAAACTTTAATCGTGCCCAAAGTAGCGGGTTCATATTCAGTGCCCGCCATTGAAATAGGTTTCTTTGATCCCGTAAAAAAATCTTATTATGTATTGAAGACGCCCGAGTTGCCATTTCAAGTACAGCCCGGTGACGGCAGCGAGGTGATTCCTTCGGCACAAATGAAGCATGCTGAAGTCGAAGTACCACAAAAGAAACTGAGTTTGCCTGATTTGGTGCTGAGTGAAAACGATGGCTTTTTGTTGTCATCGGCACAACAGGCCGGGGCGTGGGCCATGCTTTTCTTGCTCACAGTTTTGGGCTTGACCGCATATGGTTACAAAGCGCTTAAGCACCTCGAGGTGAGAAAAGATTTACGTAAAGAGATTGCTCATCGAATCGCCAGCATCGAAAAACATATGAGCGTAGGCGACTGGCGCGCTGTCGGGCGTGAAGCCACCAATATGATTTATTTCACCTTAGGTGAGATTTCTTTGCAGGGTGGAGCCGCATTTGAATTCGAGCGGTTGGTCGACAAGGCCCCGCCAAGCTTTAAGCGTGATGTGGCACCCCGCTTACGCGAGGTCATGGCGAAGGTCGAAGCTGTGGGTTTTGCCCCTGAAGAAATGGCCAAAAGATGGCGTGAAAAAAATGAAATGAAGAAATTATTGAAAGAAATTGAAGGTTTGTTGCTTGAATCAGCAAAATATGATTTTTCACAGTCACAAAGGGATGTGAAATAATCATGCAATGGTTTTTGGTTTGGGTATTGATCTCAGTGCCCCTCGAATCTGTCTACGCCCAAGGGGGCACAGCTATTGAGTTGCGAGCTTTGAAATTATCTGTGGGTGAAAAGCTGACCACGGTGAGAAACGTTTCGGACCTGCAGCTGCTGAACACCCTGATTAAAGAACAGAAGTTCAAAGAGTGTTTGACTCAAGCGGCGAAGGCCGATGCTCGTCACGCCGACTTGAAGGCCTGGGTTTACGGGTTTAAACTCGGTTGCGCGAGCAAGCAGTTTGCCAAAGAAAAAAAGCTTTACTTGCCCTATTACTCAATTGTCGAAAATGGTTGGAGGAACTCAGATTGGCTTTTTTATGGTCCACAGGCACGGCGTCTTCGTCAGGCGCTACTCGCTTCGACTCTTGAACTTTTCGAACACGCGCAAAAAAATGACCGCGCGCGAGCCTGGCCATTATTCGATTACTTGATTGAATTTAAAGACGGTCTCGAAACGCCGGCGCGTGCGCGAATGTATTTTTTGGCGGCAGAACTTGCGTTGATTCAACAGAATATGCCAGTGGCACGCGACCTCTATGAAAAAAGCTTAAAAGAAGACAGTAACGATATCGTACGAAAAAAATATGACGCCCTTATTAAAATTTTACTGCCCGAGCTCAGTC
>JAYUVI010000484.1:0-3501 GCA_043754135.1 Bdellovibrionales bacterium
GGTACAGGCACACAAACGCGAGAGTTAGTACTGTACCACCCAGCCATGCCACTGTGGGGATCAGACCAAGTTGCTCCCTAAAGTGCTGGACGATGAAACTCATCGGGATCACCGCGGCTCTGACTATGTTCGGTACACTCGTCGCGATCGTGGCCCGCACGTTGGTGCCGAATTGTTCAGTCACGAATGAAATGAAACTGATAAAAGTGCCGTTAGCAAGGCCCAGAACAAATAGCATGGTGTAAAAAGCTGTAGTGCTCCACCCCCGTGCAAAAAATAAATAAACGATAGTGGCGGCCGTCACTGCCAGTAGTCCTGAGAAGATAATTTTTTTGCGGCTTTGTAAACGCTGGCCGAAATAACCAGCGCTGATGTCACCGAGCAATGACCCGGCATAACTCAACATAATTGCAGTGCCCGCTGCTATCGGTGCAGTAACCCCTAAAGCTTGTGCAAGCTCAGGCGAAAAATAAATTAAAATGCCGGCACTGAACCACGTGGGCACGCCGATAAAAATGCAGTAAATGAATTTTTTCAAAAATTCCGGTTTGATCATATAGCTTAACAGCTGATGAAAGGGTGCTGACACTTTTTTGGCCGCATGCTTTTTGAAAAGTGGCGACTCACGAGTTTTAAATCGTGCAAATAATAAGAGTAGTCCCATGACTCCGCCCGTGATGTAGCTGATTCGCCAATCGATGAAGGCCCCCACAGAGGCCGAAGTGATGGCCCCGAGAAAACCAGCAAAAGCGATAAACGCCGCCGCATAACTGCGATACAATATGGGAATACTTTCAGAAATGAGTGTCACCGCAACGCCTAACTCGCCAGCCAAACCCACGCCTGCGCAAAATCTCAAAATCGCATACTGGTCGGTCGAAGTGACAAACCCATTTAAAAAATTGGCCAGCGAATAAACTATGATTGAGGCAAACAGAGCATTCAACCGACCATATTTATCGGCAATCATACCCCACGCAAAGCCGCCAATGAGTAAGCCCCACATTTGGTAACTTAAAAGCTGGGCACCGACGGTGAAAACCTCTTCATTGCTCAAACCTAAGCTTTTTAAGCTGGGTACTCGCATCACTCCAAAAAGTACGAGATCGTAAAGGTCGACAAAGTAACCAAGAGCCGCGACCCAAAGTGTTCTGTTTTTCAGCAATTCGAAAAATATTTTTTTATTGTCGGTCACATGAAGCCAAAATATTCATTCTTTGGGTAATTCGCTAGCATGATCCCCATAGCCACAGCGCCAAACAAATAGAAGGGTGACATATTGTGAGTGATAAAACCGAGAACCAGTCCATAAATCGCGACTGACTCAATAAGAGCCAAGCGAATAACAAACGGCGCAAAGTACGGCAAGCCCAACCCTTGTCGTTCAGATGGAGCAGTTATGCGCGTTACTCGTTGGGCCAAAATTTTAGGTAGAACGATCGACATGCACAAACTCCCAAAAGCGGCGGCGGCAAGAGGAATAAAGAGATTGTGTTGTAAAAAATGACTGACGGCTTCTTCGGGCATAGCTTGAGAAACCATCATGCTTAAAGCTATTCCGTAAACCCCTATGCTGATCAGCATGCAAGCCCAAACAATACGCGGGATTAATAACATTTGGCCGGGTGCTAATTTTGTCGATTGCGTTGGTCGACCTGCGGTTTGATCATTCAGCATATTTTCACCTTATTTTTTATCGCGTTAGTTCGTAATTTTTTATCGTGTTAATTCGTAAAACTGTTTAGCTGCCGCGAGCGGGTCTTTCGCCGCGACGATTGGCCGCCCCACCACAAGTGCTGAAGAACCCGCCTTTATCGCTTCTGCTGGGCCCATCACTCTTTGTTGATCACCTTTGTCGTCAGTCGGCAGGCGTACACCGGGCGTCACTAAATATGCGTTTTTAAATTTCTGTCTCAGCGTCGCGACTTCGTTAGGCGAACACACAAGCCCGGTAAGGCCTGATTCAATCACATCCTGCGCTAGAGAAACTACATGCTTCTGAATATCGGGCGACCAATTGCTCGGCAGATTTTTTTCGTTAAAGCTCGTCAGCACTGTCACACATAAAACTTTGAATGGGCGCTCGCGATTGCAATTCTCTTCGAATGCGGCAATTTCTTTAAGCGCGTCAGGACCGTTGCTCGCATGTATCGTCGCAAAAGTGGCGCCGGACTCAAATGTGCTTTTTAAACCAGCGAGCACTGTCGAGGGGATATCATGATATTTATTATCGACAAACACCGGACCAAACTGCGCCATTTTTTTGATCAACTGCGCACCATATTTATAAGTGAGGCGCGGTCCCACTTTAAACCCACCGACATAATCTTTGATTTGGGCTGCGAGAGAAAGGGCAGAGGCTTCGTCATCTAAATCGAGTGCGACAAAAATCGGATTCTTCAATAATGATGAAGTCGTCATGCGGCTCCTTATTGCGAGAGCAACCAGGGCCTCGCGATTACCTTGGCTGTTTCTTCAACCAAGACGTTACTTGAGTTTTTACATCTTGAGGAGAAACTTTTGTCGTCTCTTTTGTCTTCCGCTCAATAATTTCAACCTCATTCGCCGTGAAGCCACGTTTACCCACATTAATGCGTAAAGGCATGCCTAACAAATCGGCATCTTTGAACTTCACGCCCGGGCGCTCTTCGCGGTCATCCATCAAACACTCCACACCACTCGCCCACAACTCTTCGTAAAGCGCGTTGGCGTATTGTGCGACATCAGCTTCTTGCGGGTCGAGCAAACAAATATGCACATGGTAAGGAGCAATCGCCGCGGGCCAAATGATGCCGTCTTTGTCGTTACACTGCTCGATCACCGCTTGCACCGTGCGCGAAATACCGATGCCGTAACAACCCATTTCGATGTGAGTCGACTCGCCTTTTTCGTTTAAGAAGTTCGCTTGCATCGCTTTCGAATATTTCGTGCCCAAGTAAAAAACGTGACCCACTTCAATACCGCGATAAGCTTTAAGCAAACCACTGCCATTGGGATTTTTATCGCCCGCCTTCGCCATACGGAGATCAGCGATTTGCGTCGGTTGGTAGTCGCGATCGTGATTCACGTTTTTAATGTGAAAGCCGTCTTCATTGGCGCCGACCACATAATTTTTCAAACCTTGCACGCCGTTGTCCATGTAAACCGGGATCTTTAAGCCCACTGGCCCACAACTTCCCGGCCATGCGCCCGAAACCTTTTTAACTTCTTCATCGGTTAACATAAGCGGCGGGTTTGAAAGCCCGAGTAAGTTTTTAAGTTTAATCGGGTTCAACTCGTCAGAGCCACGCAATAACACACAGACCGCCTTGAGCTCAGCGCTGGGGTTGGCAGCCTCACCGGCATCGTCATTTGCCGAGTAAAAAAGTGTCTTCACCAAATTGCGGGGTTCGATTTTCAGCGCGTTCGAAAGATTCTCGATAGTTTTCATTTTAGGCGTAGCAAACTTCTCGTTAGGTAAAAGTGCAGTGTCAGATGATAAATGTGGAGTCGCATCGATAG
>JAYUVI010000485.1:0-3052 GCA_043754135.1 Bdellovibrionales bacterium
GTGAGTTTTTAGTGATGGACTCTCAACTCCATTTTTTCAAACGCGACCTGTGACCAGCGTCACGCCAAGGTCTGGTCGAGTATTTCGGCTTCAGCTCAAATTAAAATCATAACTATCCGAATGACTGACGCATGGCTTTAAGATTACGCCGACAAACTTCTAAAAAAACAGAATCCAATTTAGTGGGGAGCTCTGTCACCTATATAAATAACGACGTGGTCGTCGCTGATCTGCGCAAAAAACTTCAAGTTTTTCACCGCATCAATCAACTTTATAACGAAACCAGTTTTAATTTCACAAAACTCATGACCACCCTTTTAAACCTCATCGTTGAGACTTTAGAGGCTCAAGGCGGCTCATTGTGGATTTACTCAAAAGACAAAGAAGAATTAGAATGTAAAGTGGCCACAGGCCCGGGCAGCCGCGAAGTGACAAACGTAAAAGTTCGCACCGGCCAAGGAGTGGTCGGTTGGGTCGCTGAAAATAAAAAATCAACTCTCGTTAATGACACCGACAAAGACAAACGTTTCGATGTGCAATTTAATACCGATGGCAGCTTCAGCACACAGAGCTTACTTGCGTGCCCACTTCTTTGTGGCGACGAGTTGATTGGCGTGCTTGAGGTCGTCAATCGACAAAAGGCTGGGGCTGACCATTTTAATCAGGTGGATTTAAGTTTTCTAGAAAATATCTGCATACCCATGGCGATGTTTTTAAAATCATCGCAGTCACTGCAAAGTCAAAACAATACTATTGAGCGCTTTAACTTATTAAAAAAACTACAAGAAGATTTTGCCACCACTATAGATCTCGAAAAACTTCTTTCGATTGTTTTAAATAAAGCGCTGAACTTACTCGATGCTGAAGTGGGTTCAATCTGGCTAGTCGTCGACAATGGCGAAGGCGCCGAGTGCTACGTGGCTGAAGGCCCAACCAAAGACAAAGTGAAGGGTATAAAAGTGCGCACAGGCACTGGTGTTATCGGTTGGATCATCGAGAACAAAGTACCGTCTATTATAGAGGACTGTTCGAAAGACCCACGGTTCAACTCGGCACTTGATAAAAAAATAGATTTTGTCACCAACTCAATGATCTCAGCACCGCTGCTCGTGCAGGGTGAATGCATCGGCGCGATTCAAATTATTAATAAGCGGCAAGCCGGAGTACTTTTTCAACCCGCCGATCTCGATTTTTTAATGATGTTCGCTTCTAATGCTGGCATGTACATCAAAAATGCGAAGCTCTTCGCGGCCGAGAAAAAAGCGAAAGAGTTATCCGCATTAATACGAGTCAGCAAAGAGATCACGTCGACTCTAGATATCGACGCCGTGCTTATGTCTGTCGTCAACCTGGGATCAGATGTCGTGCCCTACGACCAAGCTTCGGTGTCGACTCGTCCAATAGGCTCAGAAAAATTTGCGGTACGTGCTATAACCGCAAAAGAGACAATCGACCAAGACGAACCTCAAGTTATTGAGCTGAACGCCCTACATAATCTTATCTCGAAAGCGAGCAAAGAAATCTTCGTCAATTCGTTTGAAGAGGCTCAAAAAAATAGTGAAATGCCGAAAGAGGTTATCGCTTTTATGCAATCTCACAAACTGCAATCCTTTTGGAGTTATGTGATGAAAGACGACCAAGGTGAACTAGGTGTCTTGATCATGAGTTCAGATAAAAAAAACATGGTCACCGAGAGCACAAAAGAACTTTTATCAATTTTGATCAGTCAGTCGACAGTGGCCTTACGTAATGCTGAACTTTACACCACGATACCGAACGAAAAGCTCATGAGCCGACTCAAAGACAAACTGATTGAATCTGTTACGCAAATCCGCAACTGGCCACGGGCCAGAGTTTTAAAGTTCAGCGGGGCCATTTGCGCGGTTGTATTGGCTCTAGTCTTTATACGCGTGCCCTACGAAGTGGCTTCGGCTATAGAAGTTGTGCCTTTGACGGCAACTTATTACTCGCAGTCTCAAGGTGTCGTTAAAGAAATTTTAGTAAAAGAAGGCGAAGTGGTCAAAGCCGGGCAAACCTTAGCCCGACTCAATGTTGATGACCTCGAAATTCAAAAATCCGAAAAAGAAAGTTCGTTCGTTCGTTTAAAAGCTGAAATGACTAAATTGGCGATAGAAGACGACGTTGCCAATTATAAAATCAAAGAGTCCGAGTGGTTTTCAGTGCAGCACGAACTTACGCGTTTAAAAAAGCAAATTCAAGCGGCCATCATTGTCAGCGAGTCACCCGGTATAGTGATTGCAGAAAAGCTGCAAGATCTATTGGGCCAACCGGTGAATTTCGGCACCGAAATTATTAAAATAGCACGCAGTGATCTGACGGCTGTCGAGTTCCGTGTTCAAGAAGAGGACGTGATCTATGTTCGCGCTGGCCAAAAATTAAAATTTAAGGTTTTTGGCTTTCCCAATCATAGTTTTTCGACCGACTTACTATTAGACTCCGTCGCTGGTGAAGGGCGCCAAATCACACCGGCTGACCCGCAAAAATATTTTATTGCACGAGCCTTTGTACCCAACACCAGTGATGTGCAACTTCGACCCGGCATGACCGGTCGAGGTAAAATTCATGGTGAACCGTGTTCACTCGCCTACATGCTCTTTGCGAAACCCTTGCGATTTTTTATGAATGAAATTTTATTTTGACGGGTTAACCGTCAACTGCAAAGTGGCTAGCATCCCAGGTCTTAATAAATATTCCTGGCTGCCCGCGCGCTGAACATTTTTATACCCTAAACGTACGCGCACCGTTTCACTGGCGGCATCAATAACGGGGCTTATAAATTCAACGTTAGCTATAAATTTAGAATTATCGCCACCATCGACTTTAAACGGGATTTGATCATTCACTTTAATTCTTGCCGCCACGTTCACGTCTAAATTGGCTATTAAAATTAATTCATCCATTTGTACAAGATCAAAAACCTTTTCTCCAACAGATACGGTTTCGCCAAGATCGAAATAACGTTTCACCACAACCCCAGCTGTGGGTGCTACAATTCGCGTGTTGTCGAGGTCGAGGGCTTTCAAATCCATAG
>JAYUVI010000486.1:0-6742 GCA_043754135.1 Bdellovibrionales bacterium
GCCTGCCACAGTCTTTAATCGACGGCGCCTCTGCATTAGCTCTAAAAAAAGGCCAAACGGGCAAGTGGGCTATTGGTAATGTGCGCTCGTCTGCCGAACCTTTTCTAACTTATTCTTCTCGCCGTAACCTGCGGGAAAAAGTTTTTCGTATGTGGAGTTCACGAGGCGATAACAACAATAGTCATAACAACAATAAGCTCGTCACCAAAATTCTAAAACTTCGTTATCAGCGATCAAAAATTTATGGTTACCCGACCTATGCCCACTGGCATCTGGCGGATTGGACAATGGCGAAAACTCCGGAAGCGGCACTCGATCTTTTGATGAAAGTTTGGCAACCCGCCATGAAAGCCGTTCAACGTGACGTAGCTGAAATGCAAAAGTTAATCGACAAAGAAGGCGGTCAGTTTAAACTCGCACCTTGGGACTACCGTTATTACGCTGAAAAAATTCGCAAAGCCAAGTATGATTTTGATTTCGACTTAGTTAAACCATATTTGGAAATCGATAAAATCCGCGAAGCTATGTTTTGGGCGGCAAAAAAACTATATGGCCTGCAGTTTCTGCGCATTCATGACGTACCGGTTTATCACACCGATGCCACAGCCTACAAAGTTCTCGACAAAAATAAAGAATTAGTTGGCCTTTGGTACCTCGACCCTTATGCACGCGATGGTAAAAAATCAGGCGCCTGGATGTACCAGTGGCGACGCCAGCAAAAGTGGGGCAAGAAGCCCATATTGCCAATCGTATCGAACAATTCTAATTTTATTCGCGGGAAAGCGGGAGAACCGACTGTGATTTCGTGGGATGACGCCACGACTATGTTTCACGAATTCGGCCACGCTATGCATGGCTTACTTTCGAACGTCAATTACCGAACTCTTGCCGGCACAACTACGCCCCGTGATTTTGTCGAATTCCCCTCACAAGTAAATGAGAATTTTTTATCAACTCCGTCGGTTATGAAATTGCTCACCAACAAAAAGGGCCAACCTTTGCCACGCGCTTATGTAGACAAAATAGAGAAGGCTAAGAGTTTTAATAAAGGTTTTAATTATGTAGAGCTTTTGTCATCAGCGATTGTCGACATGCGACTGCATTTGATTGGCGATGAAGTGAACCCCGCTGAGTTTGAAAAGAAAACTCTCAAAGAGCTCGGCATGCCGAAGGAAATTATTATGCGTCACCGCATACCGCATTTTAATCACGTGTTTGCCAATGAAGGGTACGCGGCTTGGTATTACGGCTACGTGTGGGCCGAGGTTTTGGGCTTCGATGCTTTTGAAGCTTTCACCGAAACAGGTGATCCATTGAATGTGAAGGTCGCAAAAAAATTAAAGGATAATATTTTGTCCGTTGGCGGCACCGTTGACGCCGCCGAAGCCTATAGGAGGTTTCGCGGTCGCGATGCTAAAACTGATGCGCTTTTAAAACAATTCGAATAATTTTTAATGAGACAGTGATTCGTATTCGGAAAAATTGAAAGCGGGGTATTCGAGTTAACAATTACTAACCGCTCTCATCGCAACATTGCCGTATTTTTTCCGGCCAATGATGGCAGCCTTGAAAGCGATTAGTTTTCTAATGATGCTAGGTTTTAAAGCGATTAGTTTTCTGTAGATTTTTTATCCCACTCCACATTTAAATGCTTAAGTGACTGATTCAAAATCGAAGTCACGACCGGAGCGGCCTGCGAACTCCCATGAGCTGAGCCACTCGGGTTATCAATTATAACCAGCGAAATTAAACGGGGGTTGTCGTAGGGCGCGAATCCGACAAACTCTGCCCGCTCACCTTTGCCATATTTCTCGTCTGGTTTAGGGCTTGAAATATACCCCGTGCCCGTTTTACCAGCGATTGTGTACTTCGTACTCTGCGCCCATCGACCAGTGCCCGTCTGCATGGTTTGCAAGAGCAGAAATTTAACTCGTTGAGCCGCGCCTTCTGACAGAATACGACCCTTAGATTGAGCTTGTACACTGTCGGCGTTGTAGTCTCCAAATTTCAAAAGTTCGCCGCCGTTTGAGAACGCAGAGTAAGCGCGCAAAATATCTTCAACGGTCATAAAAAATACGCCCATACCATTGGCTATTAGTGGTAAGTTGTAAGCCGCCTCTTGACCCGTCTTTAAACGTAGTTGGGATTCACTCACACCAAATCTTTTCATGCCCTCGACCAGCTCAGTTTCGCCAATCATTTGCGCTAGACGAATTGTGCCCACAAAACTTGATTGCGCTATGGTATCGGACACCGTGATCATACCGTGATCCTTCCAATCATAAAATTCGCGACCGCCAAAAGTCACCTTGCCGCCTCGGGCATCGAGCACCGTCTGCTCGTTCACCTTTTCTTTGTTTATGACAAGTGCTGCCACCAAAGGTTTAACAAGTGAATAGGGTTCAAAGGGAGTTTGCATAAACTCCGCAGGTGAAGCATTCGTGTATTTACTGTTCTTCAAGATTTGTCGACTGACTGCAAGGATCTGCCCGTTGTGTGGATCAGCTAAAATAGCGAAGCCCGACTGCGCTTTATGAGTTTTTAAGCCATCGACTAAAGCTTGATCGACGATCTTTTGTAAATCTTCATTGACCGACAGTTCGTGCGCCGCTCGCACCTGCAAACTCATTGCGGCGCCGACAATCAGAATTGCTAAAGCCAAGGCTTTTAATTTGAACTTTCGAGTTTGATGCAAACTCTTTGCTGTGAACATGATGATCCTCCGTGAAAGTGTTTTTGTGTTGTGTGATGCCATCCCACTGACCAGCGGCTGTGAAGCACCAGGCCTTAGCGCTTTTTCAGCAAATGCCAGTAAACAATGGGCGTAATCTTTTATTTTTATAATTTTACGGCGCGCCAAAACCTGCTCATCGCAACTCAATTCCGATAAAAAATCGAGACGAGACGACCAAATATATGCCGCAGGGTTCAACCAAAATAGAATTTTTAAAATTTCTGTGAAGTACGCCCATTTGACATCGCCTTGGCGGATATGTTGATGCTCATGGGCCAAAGCGAGCTGTAGATATTCAGGTTCTGCAATTAACTCGAGAGGTAGTACCACTATATTCTGACCAAAATAGAAAAATGATACAGGGATCTGCAGCCGCGACGACAAGTAAATGCCGCCGTATGAAGTTCGGCGAAGTAAAATCGAGTCGTTCAACATAGAACGCAAATTGTAGAGCGCGCGCAAAAATCTCAGTGCAAAAAAGGCGAAGCCCAATCCAAAAATCAGTTTTAAAATTAGTGCTATATTTACGTCTGCATTTTGATCAACCCTGCCAGAGTTAGAAATGTTTTTAACATCTGCTGATTTTACTATTGGCTCGAGTCGCCTGTTCGCGCCTTCAGCAAAAACCTTAAAATTTTCTAAAGCCGTTATCGAATAGGGCAAATGCGTTTGAATGGACGGCAAAATAAAGGGTGCAAGGAGCGAAAGCAATAAAGTGGCGCGAGCCAATTGTAAGAGCCATTTTTTTGGTGCCGTTTCAAAATACTTCTCTGAACTGAGAAACAGCACGTAGAATAAACTCAGGCCTACTAATAACAGGATGTTGGCCTTTACGTAAAAAAGTGTGGCTTCAGACATCTTTAAGTCGCTTTTCTAAAGTTTTACGGATCTCTTTAAGTTCGTCGGCCTGAATACCCGAGGCATCGAGAAGCTTCATTACGAGGCGAGAGGGTTCGCCATCAAATAGGCGCTCGACGAGATGCCCAATCGCTGTATTCTCATAAGCGTCTTTCACTATCAGCGCTGTGTATTTGTGAGCCCGATCTTGCTTCATGACCTTCAAATATTTTTTCTTTTCTAAAATATTCATCATCGTCGCGACTGTCGTGTAAGCATATTTTTTCTTCTCTTGTAATTTGGCGTGCACATCTGGAATGGTGGTTTCACCTAAATCCCAAACAGCACCCATAACTTCGAGTTCAAGCTCTGTGAGTTTCTGTCGACTAACTTGGTGTTTGCTCATGTCTGTTGACCTTTCGATTGATCTACTATGTTTTTAGTAGTGTTGTGACTGTAGCGATTAAATGTCTACTAATTTTTTAGTAGATGCGCTGCTTCCAGACATTTCAGAACCAACTAAAAGATTAGTTGACGTGAACTAAACTATTAGTTCATCATAAGCAGCATCAGGGGGATCTTATGTCGCCAACGAAAACTAAAAATACATCGCCACAATCTGAAAAATTACTTACCGATGCTGAACTCGAGCTTATGACTATATTGTGGCGCTTGGGCGAAGGCTCTGTCGCTGAAGTGATCGAAGGTTTACCTAAAGGCAAAGAACTCGCCTACACTTCGGTTTCCACTATCTTAAGAATTCTTGAGCAAAAAGGTGTTTTGAAAACTCGCAAAGAAGGTCGCGGGCATATTTATATACCGGCGACAGACAAAAACACTTATGAAGCCAAGACTGTTAAGCACATGGTGAATCGCGTATTCGGTGGCACTCCGACCGCACTGGTTAAACAACTCGTCAGCTCAGTGCCACTCGATGCTGAGCAAATCGAGGAACTAAAAAATATTATTGCTCAAGCCACAGCGGCGTCCACAGGAGCAAAAAAGTGAGTTTCGCGCAACTGGCTTCACACTATTTGATGGCCCATTTGCTTCTCACCCTCGCAGTTCTGGTGGCGAGTTTGTCAGCCGCGTTTTTCGCGCTGATCAAAATGCCGCTTAGTCATCGGGCGGAATTAAAATTTCACTACACGCTTCTGGCTTTGCTAATCACTCTGATCGCAGCTACACCGTTTATGCCGAAAACTGATATTTTTAAACCGATCGCTAAAGTTTGGTTAGTGCCCGAGCCCGGCCCCCGCCAACAAGATCGCTTTGCTCAACTCGAGTCACCGACAGAGACGCATAGTTATCTCGGCTTCAACGCTAACACCGCAAAATTTATAAATCTTAACCGAGCTAGTGAGATTGCAACCCTTCTCGCCCTCGCTGTATTTTTAATCGGCGGGCTCAAACTTGTGCGCGATCTCACCCGACTTATGCACATTCGCCGCCATGCTTTTTTAGTCAGAAAAATCAAAAGTGTTTACATTTTCGTGTCGAACGAAATTCGCGTGCCGTTTTCATTTTGGCTGCCGCTACAAAAAAATGTGATTGTGCCAGAGGCCCTACTCGTAAATAAAAATTTTAAAAGTGCTGTGCTCCACGAATTACAACACCACCGCCAAAAGGACACGCAGTGGGTTTACGTCGTGTGGGCTCTACGTCTGCTATTTTTTATTAACCCATTCGCGCATATGTGGGCGCGATGGATTAGCGAAGTTCAAGAATTTGCCTGCGACGAGGCTCTGGTCGACCAAGAAAAGGTTGAGTCGTTGGCTTATGCTAGCTGCCTGGTCCAGGTGGCACAAACCGCTCTCAAACATGAAACACAACCTGTCTGCGCAACTGGTTTGATGTTCTTGGTTGAGCGCAACATGCTTAAACGGAGGATAACAACTATGTTCAACAACACTAATCGCACCAAGCTCAGATTTCGAGCGGCAATGCCGGTCCTGGCTTTGGCCATGGCACTGATGGGTTTCACAGCCTACGCCGCTGGTGACCTGGTGAAAGATCGACGGATCACCATGGAGCAAATGCAGAAATTGGCAAAGTCGACGAAGACGAGTGAAGATTTTCCGCTTGTCGTCAACGACCTCGTGCTCAAGTGGCTCAACTACTACGTGGGTACAACCGGTGGTCGCGAAAAAACTCGCGAGACCCTGACACGCATGCATCGCTATGAAGGCATGATGAAAAAATTCATGACGATCTATGGAGTGCCAGAAGAATTACTGGCCGTACCATTTATCGAAGCGGGTTATAAAAATCTACCTCCAAAGGCGAACCCAGTGCGTGCCGCTGGGCTATGGCAATTTATTGCGAGCACTGCCACTCGTTACGGGCTCGAGGTATCAACGCAAGTGGACGAACGACTAATACCTGATCTCGCAACTGACGCCGCAATAAGATACTTGTTATCGAATCGCTTACGCTTCAACAATTGGCCGCTAGGCGCTATCGCCTATAACTACGGTGAAGCGTCTTTACAAAAAGCGATTGAACGTGCCGGTGGTTCTAAGGATGCATGGGTAGTTATACGCGACGGCATTGACAGCACTGAAAGTCGTCATTACCTGCCCAAGCTAATAGCCGCGATTTTAATCATAAAGAACCCCTCGTTAGCTGACGACTAACTCCCCGAGCGGCGCTACTCCAGGGCGCCGCTCCTTTTTTCAGTTTGGTTTTGTGTCCACCATAGAGTAAAATTTTATGGATTGGAAAAATTTAAAGTATATAAAAACCCGAAAGAATTTTGGGCCGACGTTTCGCCGCATCTAAGAAAAAATGAGGCCAAAAATAATATGCTATTAGGCCTTGCTTACGGTTTTCAGAGCGATGCCTCAACATGTCTTTTTCAAGGCGCTCTTTTCAATGGCAAGAAATTTCTTGGTGCGCTACTTTGCAGTCGATACGCGACCAACATTAATTTTGTACCGACCCCGACAAACTACCCTGACGACGCAAGAAAAATCTTTCAAGAGTTTCAACGATATGAAATCGCAGTCAATGGTCTAGTGGCCGAACTTGTAACTGCGAATATCTACAAATTCTTTTTTGAAAGCTTAGGCCGTCCGATCACTGTAAAAATGAGGCAAAGCATTTACCACTGTACAAAAGTGGAAATGCCCGTGAACTCAGATGACATTCAATTTCGCCTCGCCAATATGG
>JAYUVI010000487.1:0-3173 GCA_043754135.1 Bdellovibrionales bacterium
ACGAAATCCCAGTTGATTTTAATTGTGCCGTCTTGTTCTACAATACCCTTCGGTGGGTTGGGGAAGGGCTCTGCCGCGCGAAAAGCTTCGACCGCAGCATCGTCGAGATCTTTAAGGCCACTTTCGCCTATGACTTGTACGCCGATGAGCCCACCTTCTTTATTCAGGACAATCACTACGCGAGTGATGTGATCTTGTTCAGAAGCGAGGGTTCGACCTTGAGCGAATATTTTTTTCACTTTTTCGCGAATGCTGGGCTCCCAGTACTGACGAATCTGTGTACGAATACGCTGATAATATGAAAAATACACAAACTCACGAGTGTTCAACACAGTTTCGAGACTAGGTGGAGTGTCTTTCAAGTGATCATTAGTGCGGCTCGCTTCACTTTCGGCAGCGTCTTTTGCCGGGTTTAAATCACGTTGCACATTGGGGTCAAACTGTGGTCGCAAATCAGCCAAAGTGGGCAGTGACCCGCGCGTCGACTTGGTCTGCGTCTTTGCGGTTTTCGGATTACTTTCTTTTACTGCAACTTTCCGCTGCGACTTTTCGCTGTCGTTTTTCTTACCAGTGTTTTTGAAATCGCCTGACTTCGCGGCGCGAGTTTCTTTCACCACGCGTTGGTTATGCGCGCCCAAGAATTTGGCTTCATCCGGGGTTTCATCGTTAAGAGGTTTCTCATTTTGCTCGACGATCTGTAGTTTCTTTTTGGGTTGTTCTTGACGTTGGTCGAGTATCGTAATTTCGACTTTCTTTGGCACTCGTAAAAAGTCTGGTGTTTTCGACAAATGTAGGCCCACACCCGCTAAGAAGTGAACGAAAATCGATAAAAACAAAAATGTCAGCAGACTATTTCGCAGCATTTTGCGCATTATTCGCCTCGTAGAGACCGATCGGAGCATTCTTGTTAATTTTTGAGTTAATCTTTGAAGATAGTTGGCGTAAAATTTTCTGATGGACATAGAAGTATGGGGTCAGACAGATGTTGGTTTAAAACGAGACATCAATCAGGATAGTATCCTCGTTGACACTCGACATTCGCTGTTTGTTGTCGCTGATGGAATGGGCGGTCATCGCGGTGGCGAAGTGGCATCGGCTCTCGCCATCGATACAGTGCAAGATGTCGTTGAAGAAGCTCTCGAAAAAAATCCGCCGCCACCGCGTGACATGATTAAAAATGCTTATCACGAGGCGAGCAAACGCATTTATTTAAAGAGTACAAAAGAAAATCCTGAGCTTATGGGCATGGGCACAACAATGGTGTTGGCCTTTGCCGCCGGTAACAAAATTTACTTCGGCAATGTGGGCGATTCGCGGGCCTATTTATACAAAGATCATAACTTATGGCAGGTCACCGAAGACCATTCTTTAGTGAACGAGCAAATTCGCGCCGGGATATTAGACCCCAACAGCAACGATCCCAATATCGGTCGCAACGTGATTACGCGAAGTGTAGGCTTTGAAGAGGTCGTCAATGTCGACGTCGTCGAGCGCGAAGCGGCATCGGGTGAGCTTTATCTGTTGTGCTCGGATGGCCTTTGCGCCCTAGTCTCGAACGAAAAAATTGCCGAAATTTGCGCCTTGAATTCGCTGCAGACCATAGTTCAAAAGTGCATCGAAGAAGCCAAAAACTCAGGTGGAGACGACAACATAAGCGTCATCGCCTTTAGAGTTAGGTAACGTGCTGAAAATTGGCAGCTAACTGCGTTGGTCTGTCGGTTGTTTGCGCGACGTGCGCGTACGCACGCCTCTGCGGTCAGTTGGTAGCCCGCGGCTTGCGCGACCAACCTCGACTCGCTCCCGCTTTGCAGCTGCCGATTTTGAGCAGGTTTAGTCGTAGAGTGGGTTAGATTAGGTGACTGAAGGCCCTTTCTAGACTAAAGTTAGTGCACACTCTTTTTTGGTTTTTGATTAATTTTTCGCTTGTATGTCTGTGTCTAAAGGGTGTGTGATTTTCGAAATTAGGTGTCATGGATAGAAAAACTTTCACATTCTTAATCGCTAGCAACCGCCGCGGTGATACGCGCAGTTTGACGTTCAGTGCGGCTTGGCTAAAGGCCGGCATTGCGATGAGCGTTTTGGCGGCTGTGCTTTTGGCCGCCGCAGTTGTGGATTACATGGGCTTGCTACTTGAGCAAGGTGAAAATAAACGCCTGCGCGCTGAAAACGAACAGCTGACGCGCCAGTTTCAAGTGGTTGAAAGCCAGCTTTCATCTTTAGAAAGCAGTTTAGAGCGCATTAAAACTCTGACCACCAAAATTAAATTAATCACGAACATTGAAGACGAAGACCGCGTGATGAAGCTGTCGGTGGGCGCAACCCCGCGAATTGAAAAAAATGCGGCGGAGTTCGAAAACGAAGAGCTGGGGGGAGATTATCGCGAGCCCGCTTCGACTGAATTCTTAAAACGCGACAGCATGTTTTTAGAAAAACCACCTTTAGACGAAGCCCGCGGTGAGCTAATGGCGACGCGCGATCACGACTACGCCGATCTCTCGATTCGCATCGACCGCGTGGTGAAAAATTCAGCCTTGCGTGAGCAGGGTGTGATCCGTCTGCAAGAGCTGTTGCAAGAACGCCAGGCGATTTTAAATGCGACTCCCAACATCAAACCCACACGTGGCTGGTTCACTTCACGCTTTGGTTATCGCGTCGACCCATTCACCGGAAAACCCAACATGCACTTCGGCCAAGACATAGCCACGGCACCAGGCACGCAAGTCATCGCGCCAGCTGACGGAGTCGTTTCATACGTGGGCTATGAATCAGGCTACGGCAAAATTTTAGCTATCGATCACGGCTTCGGCGTGCGCACACGTTACGCGCACAACTCGCAGATTTACGTAGAGCTAGGCCAAAAAATAAAACGCCGCGATGTGATTTCGGCTGTCGGTACCACTGGCCGCTCTTCAGGCCCGCACTTGCACTATGAAGTGCGCATCAACGATATGCCTGTCGACCCGATGAACTATATCTTAGACGAGTAGTGCCCTTCGATTTAAATAATAAGTGATGTCAGTTTCGCCGTTCAGATTTTGAATTCGGCCGCCGGAATTATATCTGTGGGATTTCACTAATTTCGATTTGAACATTGGCCAAAAATTGCAAAGGCGAACCCTGCTCCTGCAAGATTCGCCTTTGGTGGATTCCCTTTCGCAGAAAGGAGACAAACC